>JACPOH010000043.1 GCA_016185075.1 Aquabacterium sp.
ACACCTACGGTGGTGCCTGCCCCCACGGCGGTGGCGCCTTCTCGGGCAAGGACCCCACGAAGGTGGACCGCTCGGCCGCCTACGCTGCGCGCTACGTCGCCAAGAACGTGGTGGCAGCCGGCCTGGCCAAGCAGTGCCAGGTGCAGGTGGCCTACGCCATCGGCGTGGCCAAGCCCATGAACGTGACGGTCTACACCGAAGGCACCGGCGTGATCCCCGACGACCAGATCGCCAAGCTCGTCAACGAGCACTTCGACCTGCGTCCCAAGGGCATCATCCAGATGCTGGACCTGCTGCGCCCGATCTACCAGAAGACGGCTGCCTACGGCCACTTCGGTCGTGAAGAGCCCGAGTTCAGCTGGGAACGTACGGACAAGGCCCAGGCGCTGCGGGACGCAGCAGGCCTGAAGGGCTAAGCCCTGCGGCGCAGGGCTTCCTGGGCCTTGCGGCGAACGGCCGACAGGCCGCGAGCCACAAGTCGGCCTGAGGCCAGGCCCCTCACCCCACAAAGGCGTATCCTCCCCGGGTACGCCTTTTTTCTTTGCCCACATGATCAACAGGCTCTCGAACAGGCCCTCCATGGGCACGCAGCTGTGGCTGGCCACCATCTTGGTCGGCTTGATCTGGTCTTACATTGGTGCGTTCGATCCCGCCGTCTGGCTGATGGAAGTCTTCCCCGTCTTCATCGCCGTGCCCTTGCTGGCCTTCACCCGTTCCAGCTTCAGGCTGACCACGCTGGTCTACGTGCTGATCGCCATCCACGCCTGGGTGCTGATGATCGGCGGCCACTACACCTATGCGCGCGTGCCCCTGGGCTTCTGGCTGCAGGAGACCTTCCACTTCACGCGCAACCACTACGACCGCATCGGTCACCTCGCGCAAGGCTTCATCCCGGCCATGGTGGCGCGCGAGATCCTGCTGCGCAAGACACCGCTGCAGCGTGGGGGCTGGTTGTTCTTCATCGTGACCTGCGTGTGCCTGGCCATCAGCGCCATGTACGAGTTCATCGAGTGGGGCGCGGCCGTGGCCCTGGGGCAGGGCGCCGACGAGTTCCTGGCCACACAGGGTGACCCGTTCGACACCCAGTCCGACATGCTGATGGCCTGGATCGGGTCCTTCCTGGCCCAACTGCTGCTGGCGCGCTGGCACGACCGGCAACTCGCCGGCCTCAGGTGGCGATGATATTGACGCTGCAAGCGATCAGCCCCGCGCGCCTCCGGTGCGGAACACATTGACGGCCTCAGACAGCTTCTGCGCCTGATCGCGCATGCTGGCGGCCGCTGCGGCGGATTGTTCCACCAGCGCGGCATTTTGCTGCGTCATCTGATCGAGGTGCACCACCGCCTGGTTGACCTGGCTGATGCCATCGCTTTGCTCCGCGGCCGATGCGCTGATGTCGCTCATCATGTCGGTCACGCGCTGGATGGCGCTGACGATCTCGTTCATGGCCTCGCCGGCTTCGCTCACCAGGCGGGCGCCCGAATCCACCCGCTCGCCCGAGGCGGCAATCAGGCTCTTGATCTCGCGGGCGGCATTGGCCGAACGCTGTGCCAGATTGCGCACCTCGCTGGCCACCACGGCAAAGCCGCGGCCTTGTTCGCCTGCCCGTGCCGCTTCCACCGCGGCATTGAGCGCGAGGATGTTGGTCTGGAAGGCAATGCCATCGATCACGCCGATGATGTCGTTGATCTTGCGTGACGAGTTGGCGATGTCTTCCATGGTGGACACCACCTGGCCCACCACCTGGCCCCCGCGCTGGGCCGCCTCGCTGGCCGTGCTGGCCAGCTGGTTGGCCTGTTGTGCAGCCTGCGCGGACTGCTGCACCGTGCCGGTCAGCTGTTCCATCGACGAGGCGGTTTCCTGCAGGCTGGAGGCCGTCTGCTCCGTGCGGTTGGACAGATCCTGGTTGCCCGTGGCGATCTCGGCCGAGGCCGTCGTGATGCCCTCGGTGCTGGCGCGCACGTCGTGCACCAGGGTCGACAGCGATTGGGTCATGCCTTGCAGGGCCTGCATCAGCTCGCCGAATTCATCCTGGTAGCCGGTGTGGATGCGCACGGCCAGGTCGCCCTGTGCAATGTGCGACGCCACCGTCACGGCTTCCTGCAGCGGGGTCTTGATCGAGCGGATCAGGAAGTGCGCGCCCACCGCCACACCGATCAACACCAGCACCACCATGAGGGCGGCCATGCCCGTGGTGGCGCGGCGGTCGGCCGCGATGCGGTCACGCAGGGTTGCGGCGTTGCGCTCCTGCATGGATGCAAATTCGTCCAGAGCGGCGGTGTAGGCGCCTGCTGCCGGGGTGAACACATCCAGGGCCTTGGCGCGGGCCTCCGCGAGCTTGCCCTCGGCCTTGAGCGCCTTGATCTCCTTGTCCGTGGCGAGCACCGTCTTGCGCAGCTCGCCGATCTTGTCGAGCTGCTGCTGGTCGGCATCGCTCAAGGGCATGGCCTTGAGGGCTTTCTGGATCTCGCTGATCTGGGCGATGGCGTCCGCGATGGGCTTGGCAAACGTTTGCGCCACGAAGGGATCCGCGCTCAGCGCAGAGGCGACCACGCGGGCCATGGCCACGGTGCTCATGGCCGCCCAGTCGTGTGCGGCGTGCAGCTTGGCGTCGTTGACCTTGAGCGTGGCGTCGATGGTCTGTTGTTGGGCCATGGCGCGCCAGCCGGCCACCCCGACGATGCCCAGCAGGGCCACGATCAGGGCGATGACAGTAGCCCACAGCTTGCCTGCGATGCCCCATTGCTTGAACATGTTGCGTACCTCATGGCGATCCCGGTCTGAGAAAACGGCGCTTGTGAGTGGAACCGGGGCCAGCTCGCAGCGATACGGGACGTGGTATGTCGTCCGTTTTCGTCAGCTGGCGGCCAATCTGTAATGGAATCGACAAAATGCCGCAACTCCGGTCTTTTTGACGGACTGAAGCGCCCAGGCCCCGCATAGGATGCCGGGTGAGGCTGAGCGTCTGTGTGGATGCCGGCCGGAACCACGCCATGCTCAGGAAGATCCCGATCCAGCAAGTCCGAATAGGCATGTTTGTCCACGAGGTGTGCGGCTCGTGGCTGGATCACCCTTTCTGGCGTGCCTCGTTCAAGATCACCGATGCGCGCCAGCTCAGGCAGCTGGCCGTCGTCAAGGAAGTGATCATCGACACCAGCAAGGGCCTGGATGTGGCGTCTGCCGCTGCCCCGATGCAGCTGATGGACGACATCGAGGTGTCGCCCACCGAGCCGGTGACACAGGCCGTGCCGCTGGACGACGACGAGGCCCCGCTGGCCATGAGCGTGAGTTTCCAGCAGGAAATCGTGCGGGCCTCGCGCATCGTCGAGCAGTCGCGCGGCGCCATGAAATCCATGTTCAACGACGCCCGCATGGGCAAGGCCGTGGACACCGAACACTGCCTGCCCCTGGTGGACGACATCACCCAGTCGGTGTCGCGCAACCCGGGCGCCATCGTCAGCCTGGCGCGCCTGAAGACCAGCGACGACTACACCTACATGCACTCGGTGGCCGTGTGTGCGCTGATGGTGGCCTTGGCCAAGCAGCTCGGCCTCAGCGAAACCGATACCCGAGAAGCCGGCCTGGCCGGCCTGGTGCACGACCTGGGCAAGGCCCAGATGCCGCTGGAGGTGCTCAACAAGCCCGGTGCGCTGACGCCCGCCGAGTTCGCCATCATGAAGGGCCACCCCGAGGCGGGCCACCGCATGCTGGTGGAGGGCAATGGCGTGGGGCCCATCGCCCTGGACGTCTGCCTGCACCACCACGAGAAGGTCAACGGCAAAGGCTACCCGCACGGCCTCAAGGGCGAGGAAATCAGCCTGTACGCCCGCATGGGTGCCGTGTGTGACGTGTACGACGCCATCACCTCCAACCGGCCGTACAAGGCGGGCTGGGACCCGGCCGATTCGATCCAGAAGATGGCGCAATGGGCCAAGGAAGGCCACTTCGACGAGCGCATCTTCCAGGCCTTCGTCAAGAGCGTGGGCATCTACCCCACGGGCTCGCTGGTCAAGCTCAAATCAGGCCGGCTGGGCGTGGTGGTCGAGCAGGGCGGCAAGTCCCTGCTCAGCCCCATGGTGCGCGTGTTCTTCTCGACCAAGTCCAACGAGCCCATCCCACCCCAGTTGCTCGACCTGGGTGACGGCAGCACCACCGACCAGATCGTCTCGCGCGAATCGCTGGCCACCTGGGGCTTCAAGAACATCGATCAGTTCTGGATGCCGCAGGCGAACTGACCTGGGGGGTGCGCATCAGCGCACCACGTCGCGGTACCGCCATGTCAAGCCTGATCACTTCGCTGGCAGGTACACCACGCCATTGAAGGAGCCGTAGATCATGCTGCCATCGTCATTCAACTGTGTCTGGGCATAGAAGCTGTTGAAGCGGGGCAGGACGCCGATGTACTTGCGGAAGTGGCCTTCGCCCGTGGTCCAGTCCAGGGACTCGATGGTCCACCAGCCCTGGTAGGCGCCCACACAGTAGAAGCGGTTGCTGGCCTGGCTCATCGTCGGGATGGCGTTGGGGCAGCTCACCTTGGTGGTGGCCCAAGTGGGGCGCAGCTGGCGTGTGGCCTGGTCCCATTCGAACTTCTGCACACCCCAGGGTTGCACGGTGGGGCTGGCGCTCAGCAGTTGAATCAGCCCGTTGGACAGCGAGCCCAGGATGGGGTTGCTGCTGCCGACCTGGCTGATGGCGTCCACGCTGCGGTAGTCGTTGCTGACCACCGCCGCGCCGTAACCATGCACCAGCACCGATTGCTCGTCGATGGTGGCCTTGCGCTTGGGGTCGCCAAAGTTGATGGGCATCTCGGCGGCGATGCGGCGGTCCTTGCCGGGTGCGATGGCCTGCCAGTCCGCGGGGATCTGATCACGCCAGAACAGCACAAGGTTGGCCACATCGGCCCCATCGGTGATGACCACGAAGCGCTGGCCCGTGGTGCCCATCAGCGTGGGCGTGGAGCCGGAGCCACTGCCCAGACGGCCCGAGCCGTTGCCGACCGTGCCCGTGTTGTACTCGGCGCGCCAGGCGCCCGTGGTCGGGTCTGTCGACACCTGCTGTCCTGTCCACTGGACGCGGTACATGGCCTTGTCGCTGACCACATAGATGCCGCCGGTTTCATCCGTGGCAATCGAGTTGGACACCTCGTCCTGGCCGGTGCCCAGCTTCACGCTGTGCACCTCCTTGAAGTCACGCGAGACCACGCCCACGACCGCGCTGCGGGTGACGAAGGCCAGCCTGCCGTCCCACATCACGTTGAGGCCCACGATGGCGTCATCGCTGGCGGCCACGGAGGCGGGCAGGGTGTACTTGGCTTTTTGCTGGATGGGCGAGGTCAGCACGCCGGGCTGGGCATCCTGGTAGGCCAGGATGCTGGTGCCTTGTACGGTGATGTAGGTGTTGTCACGGTCGACCAGGGTGTAGGCGCCGGACGTGGGGGTGCGCAAGGCAATCAGGGGGCTGCCGCCCTTGGCCAGGTTGGCCACCTTGGTCAGCTTGCCGTTGACCAGGGCCATCTTGTAGACGTTGAACACGTCGTTGCCCCACCAGACACGCTGGCCGTTGGGGTACTTGGGTGACATCGGCAAGGAGATGTTGATGGGGCCCGTGCCCACAAACTGCGGCGCACCCAGCTCGTTGGCGCTTTTGGGCCCGGGCGACGGGCTGGCGTCCGAAGCGTAAGCATCGTGGTGGTTGATCGGCCAGGGCGAATCGGCCAGCCACGGGTTCTTGGGTGCGCCGTCGGCCATGGCCGACGCACAAGCCAGGGCGATCGCACCCACCATCATCTTGTTGATCAGAGACATACACGCCTTTCCGTACTGCTCAATGTGCGCCGGGTGATCCGGCGGGTTCAGGGCTGTGATTGACGCACGCCCTTGGCAGTGGTGGCAGTGGCAGAACGCGCCACGTGTGATCAGGACGAACCCTGATGCGCGCGGTATTCGGAGGGCGTCTGGCCTGTCCAGCGGCGGAACGCGCGCAGGAAGGCCCGGGTGTCTTCGTAGCCCGTGAGCATGGCCACGTCCTGCAGGCTGCGCGTGGGGTCACGCAGTTCGGTGCAGGCCACGTGCTGGCGGGCCTGGTCGGTCACCTGGGCCCAGCTGGTGCCCGCCTGTTGCAGATGCCGTTGCAGGGTGCGGCGGCTCATGTTCAGCAAGGTGGCGATCTCTGCCGCGTCCGGCTTGCCCAGGGCCATGCGCTGCGCGAACAGCAGCATCACGCGCTGGGGCAGGCCGCCGGTGACCAGCGTGTTGCTTTCGTAGCGCTCTGCCAGGTCCTGGTAGTAGGCCTGCAGGCGCTCATCGTGGCCAGGGATGGCCTGGCGCAGCTGGGGGCCGCTCAGCCTCAGGCTGTTGCGCCCGGCTTCGAATGCGACCGTGCAGCCATACAGGCGTGCATAACGCTGTGGGTCGAACAAGGCGGCGTGCGCAAACGTGACCTGGATGTCCAGCTGGATGCCGGTTGATTCGCGCAGCAGGTGGGCCCACTGCATCATGAACCAGGCGCCGACCTCGATCTGGTAGACCGAGACGTACACGTTCGGCGGCGAGCTCACGGTCAGTGTGACGCCCTGGGCATCCTCGTGGATGTCGAACTGCGTGGCGTCGGTCGCAATCGAGATGAACCGGCAGATCATGCGCAAGGCCTCCAGCGGCGTCTTGCAGCAACGTGCCAGGCCGAACAACACGCTGGTGTGGTCGTGCGAGCTGCTGTCCACCAGGCGATAGGCCAGAGCCGGCTCATTCAGCACCTGGCTGGCCAGCTCGTACACCCGCGATACGGCTGCCAGCGGCACCCGGTCGCCCTCGCCTTCCAGCGGGTTGACCAGGTCGTGTTCCGCACAGGCCTTGGCCACGTCAAAACCCAGCCGTGCCAGCGACTGGGCCGTCGCCATGAAAAAGCGGCGATCGACGCTGGGCGTGCGGCCGGCGAGCATGCGCTTACTGGGTCGACAAACTCAAGCCGGCATGCTCGCGCAGCGGGTGGAAGTGCACCTTCGGGTGGCGCTCGGCGGTGAGGCGCAGGTCATAGGCCGAGGTCATCATGTAGGCCAGAGTGTCAGCGGCATCCAGGGCCAGCTTGCTGGCGTTCTCATCGGTGAACTTCTTCAAGGCCTCGGGCGTGTCGGCCGTGATCCAGCGCGCGCCCACGAAGCGGCAGGGCATCAGGCGGATGTCCACGCCGTATTCGGCCTTCAGGCGGTGTTGCACCACTTCGAACTGCAACTGGCCGACGGCGCCCAGCAGCATGGAGCCGCCCACCTCGGGTCGGAAGACCTGAATGGCGCCTTCTTCACCCAGTTGCAGCAAGCCCGCCTGCAGCTGTTTGCTCTTCATGGGGTTGGCGAGTTCGACCGTCTGGAAGAGTTCCGGTGCAAAGAAGGGCAGGCCGGTGTACTGCAGGTTGATGCCATCGGTGATGGTGTCGCCCAGCTGCACGCCGCCGTGCGTGGTGAAGCCGATGATGTCGCCCGCATACGCTTCATCGACCGCTTCACGGCGTTGCGACAGGAAGGTCACCACCGAGGTGGGGCGCAGTTCTTTGCCTGAGCGCTGCACCTTGAGCTTCATGCCCGGGGTGTACTTGCCCGAGCACACGCGCACAAACGCAATGCGGTCGCGGTGGGACGGGTCCATGTTCGCCTGCACCTTGAACACCACGCCGGAGAAGTTTTCCATCTCGGGCAGGATCTCCTTGTGCGAGCCGTCCTTTTCAGTGGACAGGCGAGGGCGGGGCGAGGGTGCCAGGTCCACCAGGGCGTCCAGCACTTCCTGCACACCGAAGTTGTTCACGGCCGAGCCGAAGAACACCGGCGTCTGCTTGGCGGCCAGGAACTGCTCCAGGTCGAAAGCCGGGGCGGCTTCGGCCATCAGCGCCATGTTCTGCTCGGCCAGTTCCCAGTCGTGGCCGAAACGGGCGTGCAGCTTGTCGCGCTCTTCGAGTGACACGACCTCGTACTCGTCGCTGCGCTTGTCTTCGCCGGCGTCGAACAGGCGCATGCTCTTGGTGCGCAGGTTGACGATGCCGCCGAACTGCTTGCCCTGGCCCACCGGCCAGGTCATGGGCACGCAGGGCATGCCCAGCTCCTGCTCGACCTCATCGAGCAGCTCCAGCGGGTCGCGGCCTTCGCGGTCCATCTTGTTCACAAACGTGATGATGGGCGTGTCGCGCTGGCGGCAGACCTCGATCAGGCGCTTGGTTTGCGCTTCCACACCGTTGGCCGCGTCGATCACCATCAGGGCCGAGTCCACGGCCGTCAGCACGCGGTAGGTGTCCTCCGAGAAGTCCTTGTGGCCCGGGGTGTCCAGCAGGTTGACCACGTGGTCGCGGTACAGCATCTGCATCACGGAGGAGGCCACCGAGATGCCGCGCTGCTTTTCGATCTCCATCCAGTCCGAAGTGGCATGGCGCGAGGCCTTGCGGGCCTTGACGCTGCCTGCGATGTGGATGGCACCCGAGAACAGCAGCAGTTTTTCGGTCAGCGTCGTTTTACCGGCGTCGGGGTGGGAAATGATGGCAAACGTGCGACGGCGGCCGGTTTCGGGGCCGAACGGCGAAGAGGGGGCAGAGGTAGACACGACAAGAGGCTCCGGGCGAACCCGACATGCTAGCTGATTCGGCCTCGGCGAGGGCATCCCCAGGCAGGGGGCGGGCGGCTTGGGCACCTGTTGTTTTCATCATGCAAAATGACCGTAACAAGTTAGGGATTGTTCCGTCATGAGGCATCCGTCAAACTCAAAGGCTGCTATGTCCAATCAGCGTAGTCACGACCAAATCATGGGATCCGTTCAGCCACCGCCTCTGGGCACGTTCAAAGTCCTTCTGGTGGACGACCACGATCTGGTCCGTGTCGGCCTGCGTACCGTCCTGGACGGGGTCGAGGACATGAAGATCCACTGGCTGGAGGCCGACAACCTGCACGACGCCATGCGCCTGTACGGCGCCGAGCCGGATGTGGCCCTGGTGCTGCTGGACCTCAACATGGCGGACTGCAAGGGGCTGCAGGGGCTGCGCCAGTTCATCGAAACCTACCCGCAGGCGCGCGTGGCCGTCATGAGCGGCACGCAAGACGAGTTCGTGATCGGCCAGGCCAAGGGGCTCGGGGCGGTGGGCTACCTGCCCAAGGCCTATTCGCCCTCCCTGACCCGCTCCAGCATCGTCGGCCTCTTGACCGAATACTCCTATGCGGCGGCGGTGGCCGCACCCGCTGGCGCTTCGGCGGTGCGCTTTCCGCGTGCGCCCTCGGCGTCCAGCTATGACCGCGTCGCCGAACTGGGCCCGCGTCACCTTGAAATCCTCGAACTGGTGCTGTCGGGCTGTTCCAACCAGGAAATCAGCAACTCCACCAAGCTGTCG
>JACPOH010000381.1 GCA_016185075.1 Aquabacterium sp.
AACCCAGCCAGGCGCAAACGCTGGCCGCACTCAACGTCAACAAACCCACCATCGATCCCCAAATGTCCCTGCTGTAGTGCCAGTTTCGGAAGACCGATCTATACAGATCAAGCACTTACGACATTTGGTGTCGAACTCGGGAGACCGCGCTCAGTGGTGTGATCGCGGCAAACTGGAGTTGATGCGTCCTGGCGCTCAGCTTCGCAGTCGGCTGTGCGCCGGCACGCTCGCCAGCAGGAACTCCATCTGGTCGGCCACGATGCGCCGCCCGCGCAGGATCATGTCTTCGTGCAGGCTGGGCACATAGGGCAGGTAGTACATCGACCAGCCCAGTTCGTTGAGCGTGCGGTTGCCCTTGCGGCCATTGCAGCTGCGGCAGGCCGTGATGCAGTTCATCCAGGTGTCGGCCCCGCCACGCGAGGTGGGCACGATGTGCTCGCGGGTGAGGTCATCCAGGTGGAAACGCCCGCCGCAGTAGGCGCACACCTGCCGGTCACGGGCAAACAGCTTGGGGTTGGACAGCGCCGGCTGCTGGCGCCAGGCTCGGCTGGGCATGGCGCCATGCACGGCCACGATCGGGTGCAGTTCCAGACGGGACTGCTGCCCGGTGCGGCGCTGGATGCCGCCACGCAACACGATGAAGGGATCCCCCAGCGTCCACGCGACACCGTCGTTGGCATACAGAACCGCCGCTTCCTTGGCTGACAGCCAAGCCTGCGGACGGCCTGACACGTCAAGTTGCAGCACGTCCATACAGCCCTCACAAGGCGATGATGAGCACAGGATAGTGCAGCTGGCATGACTTTCTCAACCATTCGTGTGAAGGGGGAGGGTCTGGGCCGCGGCCACGTCACAACACCAAGGGTGATTACCTAGGCTGAAAGGTGGGTGACGCATCTGGCCGCCCGCGTCAAGCAGGTGGCCGCCAGAAATGCCACAAAAAAAGTTTGGGAAAGCTCACACAGCTGTCATCTTTTTTTGCAAAATAGCACGACCGTTCGTTTTATTCCGAGGGATGCCTTTGTCCGATTTGCTGCACCCAGACGCCAAACCCGCCCATGAGGCGGCGCGCGAGCGTGGGCGTGGTGCGCACAAAGGGCAGCAGACCCGCGCCACGATTCTGGAGGCGGCGCTGAACCTGGCCTCCCAGATGGGCATCGAGGGCCTGTCCATTGGTGCGCTGGCCGAGGTCACCGGCATGAGCAAGTCGGGTGTGTTCGCCCACTTCGGCTCCCGCGAGGAACTGCAGATTTCCGTCATCCGGGAATACCACGAGCGTTTCGAAGAAGAAGTCTTCCGGCCCGCCATCCGTCAGCCTCGCGGTCTCCCGCGTTTGCGCGCGCTGTTTGACAACTGGGTGGCCAAAGTGGCCACCGAAATCGATTCCGGTTGCATTTACATCAGCGGTGCGGTTGAATTCGACGACCGTCCGGGCCCGGTGCGCGATGCATTGGCCGGGATGGTGGTGACCTGGCACGGCTCCCTCGTGCGCGCCATCAAGATGGCCGTCGAGATGGGCCACCTGCGTGCCGACACCGACCCGATGCAAATGCAGTTCGAGATCCATGGCTTGATCCTTTCGCTTCATCATGACGCGCGCTTTCTGCGTTCGCCTGATGCAATTGATCGGGCCCGTACGGCGTTCGAGCGTCTCATCCAGTACTACACCCTGGGAGTGCCGACGCCGTCTGGAGCAGCCGGGCCTTCGGGCTCGTCTGGCGTCGGGGGCGGGGCCGCACAGGCCTCATCCCTGACATCTGTTTGATCCCCCCTTGTCGCCTGGCCACGTAGATCAGGTTTTCATTGTTTAACGTGTATTTCTGACCGAGGAGCTTCACGATGCCTTCCTACAATCCCCCCCTGCGCGACATGCAATTCGTGATGCATGAGCTGCTGGGTGCTGTTGATGAACTCAAGCAGATCCCTGCTTACGCTGATCTGGACGAAGACACCGTCAACGCCGTGCTGGAAGAAGGCGGCAAGTTCGCCTCGCAAGTCATTGCCCCGCTGAACCTGGTTGGCGACGTGCAAGGTTGCGTCCTGAACAAGGAAACCCACGAGGTCAAGACGCCCGATGGCTTCAAGGAAGCCTACAAGCAGTACACGGAAAACGGCTGGTCGGCACTGTCGGCTGATCCGGAGTGGGGCGGTCAAGGCCTGCCTCAGCTGATCAACCAGGCCATCTATGAAATGAACAACTCGGCCAACCAGGCCTGGACGATGTACCCTGGCCTGAGCCATGGCGCGCACGCCTGCCTGGAAGTGCACGGCACCCCCGAGCAGAAGAAGACCTACCTGCCCAAGCTGACCTCCGGCGAGTGGACCGGCACGATGTGCCTGACCGAGCCACACTGCGGTACCGACCTGGGCCTGCTGCGCACCAAGGCCGAGCCTCAAGCTGACGGCACCTACAAGATCAACGGCGCCAAGATCTTCATCTCGGCCGGTGAGCACGACATGGCCGACAACATCGTCCACCTGGTGCTGGCCCGCCTGCCTGACGCACCTGCTGGCTCGAAGGGCATCTCCCTGTTCGCCGTGCCCAAGTTCCTGGTGAACGCTGACGGCACCCTGGGCAAGCGCAACGGCATCTTCTGCGCCGGCCTGGAGCACAAGATGGGCATCCACGGCAACGCCACCGCACAGATCGTGCTGGAAGACGCCATCGGTACGCTGGTTGGCCAGCCTCACCGCGGTCTGCCTGCCATGTTCGTGATGATGAACGGCGCCCGTCTGGGCGTGGGCAACCAGTCGCTGGGTCTGACCCAAGTGGCTTACGAAAACGCCGTGACCTACGCCAAGGACCGCGTGCAGATGCGTGCCCTGTCCGGCGCCAAGCGTCCTGACCTGCCTGCCGACCCGATCATCGTTCACCCCGATGTGCGTCGCATGCTGCTGACCGCCCGTGCTTACGCTGAAGGCGCTCGCGCCCTGGTGTACTTCACCGCCATCGAGCTGGACAAGTCGCACAACCACCCTGACGAAGCCGTCCGCAAGGAGTCCGACGACACCGTCGCCCTGCTGACCCCGATCGTCAAGGCCTTCATCACCGAAAACGCCTTCAAGGCCACGGTGGAATGCCA
This sequence comes from Aquabacterium sp., assembly GCA_016185075.1. Lineage (GTDB taxonomy): Bacteria > Pseudomonadota > Gammaproteobacteria > Burkholderiales > Burkholderiaceae_C > Aquabacterium. The sequence continues at coordinate 3,084 of JACPOH010000381.1, forward strand.
ACAGGTGTACGGCGGCCACGGCTTCATCCACGAGTGGGGCATGGAGCAGTTCGTGCGTGACGCACGTATCAACATGATCTACGAAGGCACGAACACCGTGCAGGCACTGGACCTGCTGGGTCGCAAGGTGCTGGGCGACGCTGGCGCCAAGCTGACCAAGTTCGGCAAGCTGGTTGGTCGTTTCGTCAAGGAAAACGCCGACAACGAAGCCATGCAGGAGTTCACCAAGCCCCTGGCTGACCTGGGCCAGAAGGTGCAAGCCTTCACCATGGAAATCGGCATGAAGGGCATGCAGAACCCTGACGAAGTCGGCGCCGCCGCTTTCGACTACCTGCGTGTCGTGGGCCACATGGTCTACGCCTACTTCTTCGCCCGCATGGCCAAGATTGCCCTGGAGAAGCAAGCTTCCGGCGACAAGTTCTACATCGCCAAGCTGGCCACGGCCCGCTTCTACTTCGCCAAGCTGCTGCCTGAAGTCGAGACCCTGATGGTCACGGCCAAGGCCGGTCTGAAGCCCCTGATGGAAATGGACGAGGCCCTGTTCTAATCGACAGGCCGTTCAAAGGGAGGTGGGTCCACCGCCTCCCTTTTCCATCTCCATTTCCCCAAGTTCTGCTAGGAGAGAACATGAGTCAATTCAATGTGCGCAAGGTGGCCGTTCTCGGCGCCGGCGTCATGGGCGCCCAGATCGCGGCCCACCTGGTCAACTGCAAGGTGCCGGTCGTTCTGTTCGACCTGCCCGCCAAGGAAGGCCCCAAGAACGGTATCGTGACGAAGGCCGTCGAGAACCTCAAGAAGATGAAGCCGGCGCCCCTGGGCGTGGCCGAAGACGCGGCGCTGATCCAGCAAGCCAACTACGAAGAGCACCTCGAAGAGCTGCGTGGTTGCGACCTGATCATCGAAGCCATCGCCGAGCGTCTGGACTGGAAGGAAGATCTGTACAAGAAGATCGCTCCCTTCGTGAATGACAAGGCCATCCTGGCCACCAACACGTCTGGTCTGTCCATCACGGCCATGGCCAACGTGCTGCCCGAGCAGCTGCGTTCGCGCTTCCTGGGCATCCACTTCTTCAACCCCCCGCGCTACATGACGCTGCTGGAGCTGATCCCCACGCAGTACACCGCGCCTGAGGTGGTCGACCAGCTGGAAACCTTCTCGACCTCCGTGGTCGGCAAGAACGCCCTGCGTGCCTACGACACCCCCAACTTCATCGCCAACCGCGTGGGCGTGGCCGGCATGCTGCTGACTTTCCGCGAAGTCGAGCGTTCGGGCCTGGGCTATGACATCGTTGACGACCTGACCGGCAAGAAGCTGGGCCGCGCTTCGTCGGCCACCTTCCGTACCGCCGACGTGGTGGGTCTGGACACGATGGCCCACGTCATCAAGACCCTGCAAAACGGTGCTAAGGACGACCCGTTCAACGGCGCGTTCGACACGCCTGCTTCGCTGACCAAGCTGCTGGAAAAGGGCCACTTCGGCCAGAAGACCAAGGCTGGTTATTTCAAGAAGGAAGGCAAGACCATCCTTCAGTTCAACGCTGAAACCGGCGAGTACGTGCCCGCTGGTGGCAAGGCCGACAAGGAAGTCACCGACATCCTCAAGAAGCCTGCAGCCGAGCGCCTGAAGGGCCTGCGCGAGTCCACCAACCCGCAAGCTCAGTTCGTGTGGGCCATCCTGCGCAACGCCTTCCACTACGCTGCCGTGACGCTGGAAAGCATTGCCGAATCCGCTCGCGACATCGACTTCGCCATGCGTTGGGGCTTCGGCGCCAAGCAAGGCCCGTTCGAGATCTGGCAAGAAGCCGGCTGGAAGCAAGTGGCTGAATGGGTGAAGGCTGACATCGACGCCGGCAAGGCGCTGTCCAGCACACCGCTGCCTGCCTGGGTGTTCGACGGCCGCGATGGCGTGCACACCGCTGAAGGCTCGTGGGCTCCGAAGGCTGGCAAGTACGTGCCCGTGCGCGATCTGCCTGTCTACAAGCGCCAGTTCTTCCGCGAAAACGTGCTGGGTGCCAACGCGCCCACTGGTGCGACAGCGGGCAAGACCCTGTTTGAAGACGCCGCCATCCGCCTGTGGACCCTGGACGACGAAGTGGTCATCGCTTCGATCAAGTCCAAGATGCACACCATCAGCGCTGAAGTGACCGCCGGCCTGGCCAAGGGGCTGGAAATCGCTGAAGCCGGCTACAAGGGCATGGTCATCTGGTCGCAAGACGGTCCGTTCTCAGCTGGCGCCGACCTGCAATCCATGATGCCTGCCTTCATGGCCGGTGGTGGCAAGGCCATTGCCCCGTTCGAGAAGCAACTGCAGGACTTCATGCTGTCGCTGCGCTACTCCAACGTGCCGACCGTTGCTGCCATGCACGGCCTGGCCCTGGGTGGTGGTTGCGAACTGGCTGTGCACGCTGCCAAGCGCGTGGCTGCCATGGAAACCTATGTGGGTCTGGTCGAAGTCGGCGTGGGTCTGATCCCTGGCGGCGGTGGTCTGGCTTACCTGGCTCGCCGTGCGGCTGAACAAGTCGAAGCATCCAAGGGTGTGTCCGGCATGGTCGGCGCCGAGCTGATGGGCTTCGTCAAGGAAGGCTTCCAGGCTGCGGCCATGGCCAAGGTGGCGACATCGGCCATCGAAGCCCGCAAGTTCGGTTACCTGGTTGAAGGCGACGTGATCGTCCCGAACAAGGACGAAGTCCTGTACGTGGCCATCGCCCAAGCCAAGGCCATGTTCGAGTCCGGCTACCGTGCCCCTGCCAAGAAGCAATTTGCTGTGGCTGGCCGCAACGTGAAGGCCACGCTGCAATCGTCGCTGATCAACATGCGCGACGGCGGCTTCATCTCGCAACACGACTACTACATCAGCTCCTGCATTGCAGACGTGCTGACCGGTGGCGACGTGGATGCTGGCACCCTGGTGAGCGAGGAATACCTGCACGCCCTGGAGCGCAAGCACTTCTGCACGCTGTTGGACAACCCCAAGACGCAAGAACGCATCATGGGCATGCTGTCGACCGGCAAGCCTGTCCGCAACTGATCGATCGGAGACACACACATGTCTAAGCAACTCCGCGACGTTTACGTCGTTGCCGCCACCCGCACCCCGATCGGCAAGTCTGGCCGCGGCGTGTTCAAGAACACCCGCCCTGACGATCTGCTGGTCGCCACCATCAAGAACGCCCTCAAGCAAGTTCCCACGCTGGACCCTGCTGCCATCGAAGACGCCATCGTTGGCTGCGCGATGCCTGAAGGCGAACAAGGCATGAACGTGGCCAAGATCGCCACGCTGCTGTCTGGCCTGCCCAAGACCGTGGCCGGTGCCACCGTGAACCGCTTCTGCGCGGCCGGTATCACCGCCGTGTCGATGGCTGCTGACCGCATCCGCGTGGGCGAAGCCGAAGTCATGATCGCCGGTGGCGTGGAATCCATGTCCATGGTGCCCATGGGCGGTTCCAAGCCTTCGTTCAACCCCGCTGTGGTGAACCTCGACGAAAACGTCGGTATCGCCTACGGCATGGGCATGACCGCCGAGAAGGTGGCCGAGCAGTGGCAGATCACCCGTGAAGAGCAGGACGCTTTCGCTGTGGAATCGCACCGTCGCGCCATTGCTGCTCAGCAAGCTGGCTGGTTCGATGCTGAAACCACCCCGATCGAAGTCGAAGTGCGCACGCCCAACCTCGAAACCGGCGAAGTGACCATCACCAAGAAGGTCATCACCCGTGACGAAGGCGCTCGCCCTGACACCTCGATGGAAGGCCTGGCCAAGCTGCGCCCTGTGTTCGCTGCCAAGGGTTCGGTCACGGCCGGTAACTCGTCGCAGACGTCCGACGGCGCTGGCTGCCTGATCCTGGCTTCGAAAGAAGCTTGCGAGAAGTACGGTCTGAAGCCGCTGGCCAAGTTCGTGGCGTTTGCCGTGAAGGGCGTGCCGCCCGAAATCATGGGTATCGGCCCCATCGAAGCCATCCCCAAGGCCCTGGAATACGCCGGCCTGAAGGCTTCGGACATGGACTGGGTTGAGCTGAACGAAGCCTTCGCTGCGCAGTCTCTGGCTGTGCTGAAGGATCTGGACAGCAAGGGCCACGTGCTGGACCGCGCCAAGGTGAACCCGATGGGCGGCGCGATCGCCCTGGGCCACCCCCTGGGCGCAACCGGTGCCATCCGCGCTGCGACCGTGGTGCACGGTCTGCGTCGCACTGGCGGCAAGTACGGCATGGTGACGATGTGTATCGGTACCGGCCAAGGTGCTGCTGGCATCTTCGAGCGCGTTGACAGCCTGTGATGAGGCGCTTCAAGTTGGCTGTTGATCAGGTGCTTGTACGGGTCTGATCGATGGCTGCTTGAATGGCCAGAGCCCG
>JACPOH010000382.1 GCA_016185075.1 Aquabacterium sp.
CCTCAAGGCCGACCGGCGGCGGTCGATAAGCCTCTAGCGAGTGCGGCACAACACTGGGCGCCGCCGATTGAAACAAGGATGAGCCATGAGCAACCCCGCAGACATGAAATTTCTCATCGTTGATGACTTCTCCACCATGCGCCGGATCGTCCGGGGCCTGCTCAAGGAGATCGGCTACAACAATGCAGAAGAAGCCGAAGATGGCGCCGCTGCATTGAACATGTTGAAGAACAACAAATTTGACTTCGTGGTCAGCGACATCAACATGCCCAACATGAATGGCTTCGAGCTGCTCAAGGCCATCAAGGCCGATGACAGCCTCAAGCACCTGCCTGTGTTGATGGTGACGGCCGAAGCCCGCAAGGAAGACATCGTGCTGGCAGCCCAGACGGGCGCCGCAGGCTACATCGTCAAACCCTTCACCAAGGCCACCTTGGAGGAGAAGGTTCAAAAGATCATGCAAAAACTGGCCGCCACGGCCTGACCAGGGAGGTCATCATGAAAATGGACCTTCCAGACAACATGCAGATGCCTGCAGCGTCGCCCGAGATCTTTCAACAACTCGGCACGCTCACGCGGCAGTTGCATGACACGCTCAACATGCTGGGCGTGCTGCCGGGGCTCAAGCACACGGTCGATGACCTGCCTGATGCACGCAGCCGTCTGACCTACATCGCCACCAAGACCGCGGACGCAGCCGAAAAGGTGCTCAACCTGGTGGACACGGCCAAGGCCGATCAGGAGCACATCGCCTCTGAAACCCGCAAACTCGCTGCCTTGATCACCGCCGACCCGGTCAAGGCCGTGGCCAGTGGTGCCGTGTTCAACTTCGTGCAGGATGTCGAGACCGTCACGCACCGCGTGGACGGCCACCTCACCGACATCATGATGGCTCAGGACTTCCATGACCTGACCGGCCAGGTGGTGGCCAAGGTCGTGAAGCTGGCCAATGACCTGGAGTCCCAACTGGTCAAACTGCTGGTGCAGGCCGCCCCCCCGAGCAGGCTCAAAAGGTTGAAGCCACGCTGACGGCCCACGGCCATGCCACCGTGGACGAGGTGATCCTGGAAGGCCCCGTGGTGAACGCGGAAGGCCGCTCCGATGTGGTCACCAACCAGGGCGAAGTGGACGATCTGCTGGCCAGCCTGGGGTTCTGATCCCGGCCACCTTCGTCGACTCGCGCCCGCGCGAGGCTCAGCCCTGAGCGGCCATGGCCTCGCGCACCGCCGTCACCTGACGGCGTGACACCGACAACCACTCCATTGTCGGCGTGACCTGTACCGCCCAGGTCTCCCCACCATCCGCATCGTCCGCGCGCCGCTCCAGCGCCTTCATGGCTTGCCTGGACACCAGCGCATTGCGATGGACCCGGATGAAGCGCTCCCCCACCCGACCTTCCAGCTCGGTCAACGAGTCGGCCAGCACATGGCTGTGCTCGGCTGTGCGCAAGGTCACGTACTTCTGCTCGGCCTTGAAATACAGGATCTGGGACAAGGCAATGCGCTCCAGGCGACCACGGTCCTGCACGATGAAGACATCGGCACCATCGGCCACCTCGTCTGCGGGCTCGGGTGCACGGGCCGCCTTGAGCTTGAGCACGCGGTCCAGCGTGGCGTTGAGCCGCTCCAGTCGAACGGGCTTGGTCAGGTAGTCGGCGGCAGCCAGGTCGAAGGCGCGCAAGGCGTGCTCGGCGTGAGCGGTCACGAAGGCCACGACCGGCGGCTGCTGCAATTCGCGCAAGCGCGCCGCCAGCACCATGCCATCCAGCCCGGGCATCTGGATGTCCAGCAGCAGCATGTCGGGCGAAGCGCCGGCCTTGTCCTGCTGTTGCAACCATGACAGGCCATTGACCGGCTCGCCGAATTCGCCCACCACCTCATTGGCCACGCTGGCCTGCGCCAGCAGCGACTTGATGCGCATGCGCGCCAGGGGTTCATCGTCAATGATGGCGATCTTGAGTGAGCTCATCGTGAATTCTCCTTGCGGGGCATCGGCACGGCCACGCGCACCACATACACCGGCGGCTGGCGGGCATCCGCGCCGACTTGCAGACCCGCCTCGAAATCTGATTCCACATCGTGCATGAGTTTCAGGCGCTGGCGCACGTTGCGCAAGGCGATGCCATGGCCTGCCGTGGAATGCGTGGGCGTTTCAGCAGGCACCGAGTTGCTCACCGTCAACACGGCACGCCCGGATTGAACCTTGGTTCGCACCACGATCCAGCCGCCTTGCGACGACGCTTCGATGCCATGGCGCACCGCGTTCTCGACCAGCGGCTGCAGGATCAGCGCAGGCACTTCGGCGCGCCCCGCTTCCGGGTCAAGTTCCCACCGTACCGTCACACGCTCGCCAAAGCGCAACTGTTCGATGCTCAGGTAGCGCTGGGCCAGGTCGATTTCGGCGTCCAGCGTGGTGCGCATCGTGGGCGAGGCCAGGGCCTGGCGGAACAGCTCGGCCAGGTCTTCCAGCACGGACTCGGCGCGCTGCGGGTCGATCTGCACCAGCGCTATGGCCGTGTTGAGGGTGTTGAACAGGAAATGCGGGCGGATGCGGGCCTGCAACTCGGCCAGCCTGGCTGACGCATGAGCCGGCAGCTCGCTGCGCGCCCTGTGCTTGAGCCAGGCCAGCCCGACGCACGCCATGGCCGCCCCCGTCATCATGGCGGGCACCTGTGGCCACCCCCACGCCATCTGCTGGCCGCTCAAGGCCAGATCCAGCCAGGACGATTGCCATTGCCCCAGCCCGGCGCACACGGCGCCCAGCAGCGCCGCGAACGCCCACTGAACAGCATCGCTGGCCCGTGTCAGCCAACGGCGTGAGGCACAAGCGATGATGAGCCACGCCAGACTGGCAGGCAAAGAAGCCACCATGGTCTGCGCCCACCGTGAAGCCGCGTCCATGGGCGAGACAGACTGGAAGGACACGCCCATCGCGACCACCAGCTGCACGCCCATCACGACACGCAGCACCACGCCCACATGGCACACATCAAACGGCGACGGCGGCAAGGGGCGCCCCGCCTCCGAGCCCGGCCCGAACTGGGTCGGGGCAAACTGGGTCGAGGATGCCCAACCGCATCCCAGGACACCAACCCATGAGCACCAACCAACTCGACAAGAAGTCCCAGGCCTGGTCGGCCCTGTTTTCAGAGCCGATGAGCGAGCTGGTCAAGCGCTACACCGCCAGCGTCTTCTTCGACAAGCGCCTGTGGAAGGCCGACATCCAGGGCTCGCTGGCCCACGCCGAGATGCTCAACGCCCAAGGCCTGATCAGCGCCGATGACTGGGCGTCCATCCAGAAAGGCATGGCCCAGATCACGTCCGAGATCGAATCCGGCGCCTTCGAGTGGAAGCTCGACCTGGAAGACGTGCACCTCAACATCGAAGCCCGCCTGACCCAGCTGGTGGGCGACGCCGGCAAGCGCCTGCACACCGGCCGCTCGCGCAATGACCAGGTCGCCACCGACGTGCGCCTGTGGCTGCGCGGCGAGATCGACGAAATCGGCGTGCTGCTGACCGAGCTGCAAAAAGCCCTGGTGGACGTGGCCGAGCAGAACGCCGAAACCATCCTGCCGGGCTTCACCCACCTGCAAGTGGCCCAGCCCGTGGCCTTTGGCCACCACCTGCTGGCCTATGTGGAAATGTTCGCCCGCGATGCCGAGCGCATGATCGACCTGCGCAAGCGCGTCAACCGCCTGCCGCTGGGCTCGGCCGCCCTGGCCGGCACCAGCTACCCGCTGGACCGCGAGCGCGTCGCCCGCACCCTGGGCATGGTGGACGAAGCCGGCCTGCCCGCCGTCTGCCAGAACAGCCTGGACGGTGTCTCCGACCGCGACTTCGCCATCGAGTTCACCTCGGCCGCATCGCTGCTGATGGTGCACGTCTCGCGCCTGAGCGAAGAGCTGATCCTGTGGATGAGCCAGAGCTTCGGCTTCATCGACCTGGCCGACCGCTTCTGCACCGGCTCGTCGATCATGCCGCAGAAGAAGAACCCCGACGTGCCTGAACTGGCGCGTGGCAAGACCGGCCGCGTGGTCGGCCACCTGATGGGCCTGATCACCCTGATGAAGTCGCAGCCGCTGGCCTACAACAAGGACAATCAGGAAGACAAGGAGCCGCTGTTCGACGCCGTCGACACCGTGACCGACACGCTGCGCATCTTCGCCGACATGGCCGGCGGCATCACCGTCCGCGCCGACAACATGAAGG
>JACPOH010000044.1 GCA_016185075.1 Aquabacterium sp.
GAAAAGCTTGGACACCGGAGTCGTTCAAGGGCCGAGGGTGCTTCAAGCTTTATCAGTAGCCGTAGCAACACGTCTTTCACTACGGTCCAACGCTGCAGCGACCTGACAGGCTGTTGAATCACGAGCAAAACTGAGCCAGGCGTCACGTCCAAAACTGAGCCACTAATTTGACGAAGAAATGGACTGCTCGGATGTGGATAAGTCTAGCGTGTGATCTGTTGGCGATGCTCCTTTGACTGTTTTGGTACGGGTGGCTTTGGTGGTCGACGATGGCTGTGCAGTCGAGTGCCTGAAGCGCCAGCTCTGATTGCCTGTCTCGACGATGTGGCAGTGATGTGTGAGCCGATCCAGTAGCGCGGTGGTCATCTTGGCGTCGCCAAACACGCTGGCCCACTCAGAGAACGACAGGTTGGTGGTGACCACCACGCTGGTGCGCTCGTAGAGCTTGGACAGCAGATGGAACAGCAAGGCGCCGCCCGCCTGACTGAACGGCAGATAGCCCATCTCGTCGAGGATGACGAGATCGACGTACATGAGCCGATGGGCCAGTTGCCCTGCCTTACCTTGAGCCTTCTCGGCTTCAAGCATGTTGACCAGCTCGACCGTCGAGAAGAAGCGCACCCGCTTGCCATGCGCACGGATGGCATGGATGCCCAGGCTGGTGGCCATGTGTGTCTTGCCTGTGCCCGGACCACCCACAAAGACCACGTTATGGGCCGAGTCCACGAATTTGAGTTCGTGGAGCTGGCGCACCAGTGCTTCATCGACCTGGGCCTGATCGAAGGCAAAGCCTGTGAGGTCGCGGTGATGCGGGAATCGGGCTGCACGCATCTGGTAGGCCATGGATCGCAACTCCCGGTGTGCGCCTTCTGCCTTGATGAGTTGATGCAGCAAGGCTTCGTGGTCGAGCGACTTGAGCCGGGCAATGCCCAGCAGCTCCGGCCAGGCGCTGGCCATGCCGTGCAAGCTCAGGCCCTTGAGGGCTGCAGCGATGTCATTGGACATGGTCATCCTCCTGGGGCTGGCGTAGCAGGTCATAGCGCGAGACGTCTGCTTGCGGTGGCTCTTGCAGCGTCAAGGCGGGCCACATGGTGTGTGGCAGGCTCTGAACAGCCTCAGGCTCCTTGAGCCTGGCCAGCACGTTGAGCACATGGTCGGCGCTCACGCGCCCCGATTGCAGCGCCAACTCCACTGCCACCAGCACGTCCTCTAGCCCGTGCAAGGTGATGGCCATCAGGACCTGTGCCATGACACGGTCGCCCCCTGGGTGGCGCAGCAGGTGGGCCTGAAGCTGCTGCAGGGGTTCGGGCATGGTCTTAAATGGTGCGCCATTGCGCAAGGCACCGGGCTTGCGCTGCAGCAAGCTGACGTAGTGGCGCCAGTCGTACAAGGTTTGCCCACGCTCGAAGCTGCGAGGCAGCGTCACGGCCGGCTCTGGTGCATCGGTGCTCGGACCAACCACCACCAGTCGGTCTGGATAAGCCCGCACGCTGACACTGCTGTGCGCCCACTCGCAAGGCACGCTGTAGCGATTGCGCTGGTAGTGGATCAGCGAGGTCGCTGTCACCCGAGCTACCTGTTCGACGTAGCCATCGAACGGCGCCGGGTTGGGCATCAAGTGCGATTGCTCTTGCTGCCAGACATCGGCAATGGTCAGCTCTGACCACTCGGGGTGCGCCAGTTCATGCCAGGCGTCCAGGCAGGCCTGCTGCAGCCACGCATTGAGACTCTCAAGGTCGGGCCAGCGACGCTCGGCCGCCTCCATCCAGATGCTACGACGGCGATCCTGCACGTTCTTCTCGACGATGCCCTTCTCCCAGCCTGCAGCCCGATTGCAAAACTCCGGCTCGAACAGGTAATGGCCTGTCATGGCCTCGAAGCGGGCGTTGACCGTGCGGCTCTTGCCCTGGCCAACCTTGTCCACGGCGGTCTTCATGTTGTCGTAAATGCCCCGGCGAGGTACGCCACCGAAGGCGGCAAAGGCGCGGGCATGGGCGTCAAACAGCATCTCGTGGGCCTGGCTGAAGTAGGCCGTGAGCATGAAGGCGCGGCTGGCCGCCAGCTTGGTGTGCGAAGCCTCCAGGCGTTTGCGCAGGCCGCCCACGAAGAGGTACTCGCAGCTCCAGTCGAACTGGAAGGCCTCGCCCATCTCGAAACTCATGGGTACAAAGGCCATGCGAGTGGGCGCATCGGATTGCGCCTGCTGCCAGCGCTTGGCAAATTCGTAGACCGGGCCTCGGCTGCCAGGGTAGCCCATGGCCTGCAGCGCCCTGAACATCGCCTTGACGCCACGGCGCTCGCGTTTGCCGCGATGGCTATCTGCCTTCAGCCAGGTGGCCAACTGTTCCTTGTAAGGGTCGAGAACGCTAGGGACAGCGGCTCGCTTCGGATAGCGAGGCTCAACCATCTCGTCGGCTTCAAGCCATTTGGCAGCCGTGTTGCGAGATATGCCCAGCCTTCGGCTGGCTTCGCGCACGCTCAGGTGGTCCCGGTGGACCATGCGGCGCAATTTGCTCAATGTGCTCACGTTGATCACTCCTGCACCCCGCTGCTGCAAAAAGCAGCAGGGTATGTGGATAACGTGGCTCAAATTTGGACGTGACGGACGCCCTTTAGTGGCTCAGTTTTGCTCGTGATTCAACACGGACCGCCTGAATTACTTCGAAGCAGCTTCAGAGGCAGCAGCGGCCTTCTTGGCAGCCTTGGCCTTGTGAGCCTTCTTGGCCTTCTTGGCGGGAGCGGAAGCGGCGGAAGCAGCAGCAGGAGCGGAAGCGGCTTCAGCGGCGAAAGCGCCAACAGCGAACATCGAGGCGATCAGAGCGGCGATCAGCTTTTTCATGAGAGAACTCCAAAGAGGTATGTGGTTGCTTGTCAGGCCCGCTATTTACCGAGCCTGTGGAACCAAAACGGCGGGCCGCTCCATTCGGTTGACACACTGCACAAAAATTTTTTTATTCAAAGGCCTGCTCGCGCAACCACTTGGTGGCCACCCATTTCTCCCCCTTCAGAACCGGCGCGCCACCATGCAAGGTTTTGCTGGAAGGGTGTGGCAAACCATAGGCAAAGAAGACAGCCTGCCCCGCCACGGCGTGCACATCCAGCCCCGCATCAGGAAAGGTGGTGGCACCACCGGCCTCCGGGGTGTTGAGGTACATGACCACGGTCCCCACCCTTTGTCCACCACGCTTCAAAATGGCCGACGAGCCCGGTTGCGCAGGGTCGAAATAGTCGAAATGGGGCTTGTATTCCGCGCCAGGGGCATAGCGGAGTATCTGGATACCCTCGCCGTTCTCTACAGGCCAGTTCAGCAGCGCAGCGATCCGCGCCTCGATCCTGCTGCACAGCTCGTTTTCGCCTCGCCCGAAAAACATGCCCTGGCTGGTTCGTGCCTCGTTGACCTCACTGCCCCCTGTCGCGTTGACCACGGTTTGCGAGCGCGCCATGCGTGGCGTCGCCATCTCGATCAGGGCCTGGCACTCCTCGGGAGAAAGAAAATCGCCAAGCACGACCACACGGGGGCTCTTCACTTGCACAAGCACCTTCACCGCCTTGTCGTGCACCCATAGCTCGGCCGCGCCATTCGAGACCAACTCTGGCACACGCCCGGCACCTGCCTGCAACTGCGCGGCGCGCGCCAGCATCACCTCCTCCAATGCATCGAGCGCGACGCCCTCCTCCCAGCCGCTGGCCATCATGGCGGCCAGGACCGTATCAGCCGCATGCCCGGCTTCTGCCTGGTCGATGATCCAGTGCCGCAACTCCGGGGTGATCAACTGGCTGGACACAAGAGCTCCCAAGCTCAGGCGACCAGCCGGCGGCGGAACACCAGGCGATCCGGCTCGGAGGCGGCCTGATCGTAGGCATAGCCGTCTGCATCAAAACTCAGCAGGTCGGCAGGTTTGCCCGCACGATGCTCGATCGCGTGCCGGGCCATCAGGCCGCGCGCACGCTTGGCGTGGAAGCTGATCACCTTCCAGGCGCCGGCCTTCCAGTCCTCGAACACACACTCGACGACACGCGCCTTCAGCGCCTTGCGCTTGACCGATTTGAAGTACTCCTGGGAGGCCAGGTTGATGATGACGTGATCGCCCTGCTCGGCCAGCTCGGCGTTGAGGTGCTCGGCCAGCGTATCGCCCCACCACGCGTACAAGTCCTTGCCGCGCGGGTTGGGCAGCCGCGTCCCCATCTCCAGACGATAGGGCTGCATCCAATCCAAAGGGCGCAGCACGCCATACAGGCCGCTGAGCATGCGCACATGACCCTGAGCCCAGTCCAGATCGGCCTGGCTCAAGGTAGAGGCGTTCAGCCCGTCGTACACATCACCGTTGAAGGCCAGGATGGCTTGCTTGCTGTTCCTCGCCGTGAACCTGGGGCTCCAGGCGGCATAACGAGCCACATTGAGGGTGGACAAGGCATCGCTGAGGTCCATCAGCGAGGCGATCTGCGCAGGCGAATAGGGCTTCAGCACCTCGATGAGCGCGGCGGCATCCTTCGCGAACTGCGGCAGGGTGTGCTTGTCAGTGGTGGGTGCCGAGTCGTAGTCCAGACTCTTGGCGGGAGACAGCAGAATCAGCATGACAGCTCAGAGGGTGGCGCCACCGGGCTCGCGGTTGCAAGGGCAGAACGCGTCCGTCTGCAAGGCATCCAGTACCCGCAGGATTTCCTCGGGGTTGCGCCCAACTTTCAGCGTGTTGACCGACACGTGCTGGATGACGTTGTCTGCGTCCACGATGAAGGTGGCCCTCAGTGCGACGCCAGCCTGCTTGTCGCGCACACCGAGCTGGTCAACCAGGGAGCCGGTCTCGTCTGCAAAGTTGTAATGCCCCAGCTTGTCGAGCTCCGCCGCCTCACGACGCCAGCCCAGCTTGGAGAATTCGTTGTCGGTAGAGCCGCCAAGCAGCACGGCGTTGTGGTCGGAAAAGGCCTTGGCCAGCTTGTCGAAAGCCGCCACTTCGCTGCCACACACGGCCGTGAAGTCCTTCGGGTAGAAATAGATGACTTTCCACTTGCCCGGAAAGCTCTGCTCCGTGATGTCTTCGAAGGCCGACTGCCCCAACTCTTCGGGCTGATTGAAGCCGGGCTTGACGCCCACGACCTTGAAATGTTCCAGTTTGTCGCCAACGGTTTTCATGCGTGTACCCATACGGTGTCGGGTTGAGATCAGCTATTTTCTCATCATAGATTCCACCGCGTGTGTCAGTACGCATCAAGCAGGACTTGCGCAACACTCTTAAAATTGCGGATTCCTTCCACAGCCGTGCCGCGCTTTCGCCGGTCATTTCATATGGCGCTCTACCGCATCAACGACAAGGCCCCCCAAGTCCACCCCAGCGCCTACGTGGCCGAGTCGGCTGACGTCATCGGAGATGTCACGCTGTCGGAAGGCTCGAGCGTGTGGTCGCACGTGACCCTGCGAGGCGACAACGAGCCCATCGTGATTGGCGAGAGGTCCAACGTGCAGGAGTCCTCGGTGCTGCACACGGACATCGGCTTCGGCCTGACCATCGGCAAGGATGTGACGGTGGGCCACCAGGCCATGCTGCACGGCTGCACCATCGGTGACGGCTCGTTGATCGGCATCCAGGCGGTGGTGCTCAATGGCGCGGTGATCGGCAAGAACTGCCTCGTGGCAGCCGGCGCCTTGGTCACCGAAGGCAATGTCTTTGAGGACGGCATGCTGATCATGGGCTCGCCGGCCAAGGCCGTTCGCGCATTGAGCGAAGGTGATCTGATGCGCATGCACATGGGCACGGCCTTGTATGTGGCCAAATCGGCCCAATACAAGACGGAGATGGTGCGCATCGACGCACCCCCTGCCGCAAAGTAAAGAACCCCATGAGTGAATTGCACAAGTTTCTGTTCGAAGGCCTGCCCGTCCGAGGCATGCTGGTTCGCCTGACCGACGGCTGGCAGGAAGCGCTGCGCCGCCGCGAATCAGCCGGGGCCTTCGACGCCCCACTGCGCCGCCTACTGGGCGAGATGACCGCTGCCGGCGTGCTGATGCAGTCGAACATCAAGTTCAACGGCGCCGTGGTCATGCAGATGTTTGGCGATGGCCCGGTCAAGGTGGCAGTCACCGAGGTCCAGCCAGACCTGAGCTTTCGCTCGACGGCAAAGGTGGTGGGCGAATTGCCGGCGACCGACAATGGCCGCTTGCCCCTGGAGGCCATGGTCAACGTCGGTGGGCACGGGCGTTGTGCCATCACGCTGGACCCGAAGGACCGCCTGCCGGGCCAGCAGCCCTACCAGGGTGTGGTGCCGCTCAACAGCGGGGATGGCAGCCCCCTGCACGACATCAGCGCCGTGCTGGAGCAGTACATGCGCCAATCAGAGCAGCTGGAGACCAAGCTGATCCTGGCCGCCAATGACGAGGTGGCCGCCGGTTTGCTGATCCAGCGCCTCCCGGTCGAGGGCAAGGGCAATCTGGAAGGGGAATCGGCGCACGAGCCGGATCCCATCGAGATGGCCGAACACTACAACCGCATCGCACACCTGGCGTCCACGCTGACACAGGAGGAATTGCTCACGCTGGACGCCCCGACGATCCTGCGCCGCCTGTTCTGGGAAGAAGACGTGCGCTACTTCGAGCCGCAGCAGGGCGCCAACGGGCCACGCTTTGCATGCACCTGCTCGCGCGAACGCGTGGGTAACATGCTGCGCAGCCTGGGCCAGGACGAAATCGACTCGATCGTCGCCGAGCAAGGCCAGGTCGAAATCGGCTGCGACTTCTGCGGCCAGCACTACGTGTTCGACCCGGTGGATGCCACCGAGCTGTTCAGTGATGGCGCCGACACACCACCCACATCCTCTCGCCTGCAATGAAAATCCAGGCGGTGACGCTGGTCAGAGGCCTGCAGGTTCAACGCCGAGGGGCTGCTCGAACTGCCATGGGAAGGTGTGCAACAACCGACCCCAGTCTTCATTGAGCACGGTGGGGCTGACTGGCCCCTCACTCGGACCGATCGAGATAGGCGACACCAGGTTCAGCGGCTCGCCTGACAGTGGCTGAACCAGCTGCAATGACAGGGCATGCAGCCACAGCCGCTGCTGCCCGAGTTCCAGACGCCTGAACGCGGTCTGAGCCGGCTGCGTTGGCGCCTCGGGCGGTGCGTCGTCCGGGCGCAAGGCGTGATCGACTGTTTGTGTTGCCGCGGGCCAGCCGCGCACCATGGCGAGGTAGCGCTTGTGCACCTGATGCTGCTCGAACACGGCACACAAGGCCCGCGCGGCTTCAGCGTGCAAGGCCATGAGCAGCACGCCGGATGTGCCTTTGTCCAGGCGGTGCACGGGGAACACATGGCGCCCCAGTTGATCCCGCAAGGTCTGCATGACAAAGCGGGTTTCGTGCGCATCCAGGCCCGTGCGGTGCACCAGCCAGCCAGCGGGCTTGTGCACGGCCACCATGTCGTCGTCCTGCCAGAGGATGGTCAAGGGCTCAGGGCTTGTCATGGGCAAGTGCGCTCAACGTTGACGAGGGAGCCAATGCTGCTCGCATTCGCCATCGTCGCAGTTGTCGCAAAACCAGCGCCAGCGCGTGCCACCCTGGTTGCGTTGCTGGCGGGCAGGCTCGTCCAACAGGTGCTCGATCACGGACAAGGCGTGGTTCACACGTGCC
>JACPOH010000383.1 GCA_016185075.1 Aquabacterium sp.
ATCGACCGCCGACACCAGCGCGCTGCCCATGACGGCAAACTGCAAGAGGTGCTCGGCCGTGCAGTCGACATTGGCACCCAGGTCGAGCACCGTGGTGAAGCCGTCCTTCTGATTGGGCATGACCGTGGCCAGCGCCGGGCGATCAATACCCTCCACCGTCTTGAGCAGGTAGCGCGCCAGGCCCATCAGGGCGCCGGTGTTGCCAGCCGACACGCAGGCGTGCCCCAGCGCCGGCTTGTCAGCCGTTGCCTTGAGTTGGCTGATGGCCACACGCATGGACGAATCCTTCTTGCGGCGCAGCGCCACTTCGACCGCATCTTCCATCGTGACCACCTCGGTGCAGGTCACCAGCGTGGTCCGGGGCCAATTGCGGGCCGGCTCGATCGCGTCTGCCAGCCCGACCAGCACCAGTTCGGCCTCCGGGTGCTTGTCCAGGAAGGACTTGGCCGCAGGCAGCGTGACCGTGGGGCCGTGGTCACCACCCATGCAGTCCACCACGATGCGAACGGGGGACAGCACCCCTTCGGACGATCGGACTCCCGCAAGCGGGCCGGACGAATTAGGTGTGGAAACAGTCATGGGCAGATTCAAATGGCATGCGGCTCGCTATACGGCCAAGCGCAAGCAACGCGCACAAAAGAACAAGGGCTGGCAAACCGATGTGCTCGGTTGATCCAGCCCTCTTGGCGTGTCTTGTTACCCGATCAAAGACCGGGCAAGCCTGAAAAATCAGGCGTCAGCCTTGGTCTTGAGGACCTTGCGACCACGGTAGAAACCGGTGGGGCTGATGTGGTGACGCAGGTGGGTTTCGCCAGTGGTGGGTTCCACAGCCGTACCCGGCGTGACCAGGGCATTGTGCGAACGGTGCATACCGCGCTTGGAGGGCGACTTTTTGTTTTGCTGAACGGCCATGATGGACTCCGGAAGTGCGAACTTGTTTGCAGCTCGCGGGTTGTCAGACCACACCGATGCCTGCCCCAATTCGCCTGGAGCCGGCCGCCTTGC
The DNA here is from genome assembly GCA_016185075.1 of Aquabacterium sp. GTDB lineage: Bacteria > Pseudomonadota > Gammaproteobacteria > Burkholderiales > Burkholderiaceae_C > Aquabacterium. The sequence goes on from JACPOH010000383.1 coordinate 1,006, forward strand.
AGTCCGCAAGTGTTAATGAAAATTGCTTGCAACCAAGCTTGAATGACCCGCAGCTACCGAAGGGGTAACCCGGAAAACTCGCGATTCTAGCACGACTCGCGCGTCAATATCAAATCAGGAGCGATCCTTTTTCAGGGAAGCCAGCACGGCAAACGGATTGGGCCGCCCGGAGGCCGTCGTCGCCTGCGCCTCATCAGCCGACTCGGGAACTCCGCCTGGGGGCAGGGCTTCGGTGTCGGCGCTCATGAGCCGGGCCACATCGGTCGGGCATTGATCGTGTCGCGGCACGATGGGCAGGGCCATGATCAGCTCGTCCTCGATCAGGTCCATCAGGTCAAACTGGCGCGACAGCGCCAGCACGTCGTCTTCGCTGTCAGCATCCAGCTCGGCCGCCGCCGCCTCGTCTTTCACAAAGCGGATGCTGTGGTCGACCAGCATGGGCATCGTGACGGCATGCAGGCAGCGCTGGCATTCCATGGCCATCTGCCCTTCCGCCTTGAGATCCAGCCAGAGTTGAGGGCCGCCCACGCGCTGCGCCACCTGGCGCCCTGTGGCGGACCAGCTGATCGGCGGCAGCGCGGCCGCATCGGCGTCCTTGGCCAATTCCTGAGCCAGGCGCGCCAAATCCGTCAGGGGCAGCTGCCCCTGCATGGTTTCGCCAGACTCGATGAAGGCCTCGATGTCCAGTTTTCGAGGCGCAAAAGTACGTGCTTTCATTCCCGTCAGTTTAGGGCAAGCCGCCAACACGGGGACAATAGCGCCCTGCGCACGCCACGATTCCTGCCTCCATGCCGCATCGCCAGCCCGATCCCCAGCAGCCTGCTCACGCCCCCCTCACCTGGCCCCGCCTGGTGCTGGGCTCGACCTCGCCCTACCGCAGGGAGCTGTTGTCTCGCCTTGGGTTGCCCTTTGAGACCTGCGCGCCCCGTGTCGACGAATCCGCTCTCCCAGGCGAGCGTCCGCGCGACCTTGCCTGGCGCCTGGCACAAGCCAAGGCGCAAGATGTGGCCGAGCAATACCAGGGCGACGTGCTGGTGATCGGCTCCGACCAGGTGGCCGAACTGAATGGGCAAGCGCTGGGCAAGCCCGGCACGCACGAAGGCGCCACAGCCCAGTTGCGCGCCATGCGTGGGCATCGGGTGCTGTTTCACACGGCCGTGAGCGTGGTGCGACCACAGACGGGCTACGTCGACACCAGGCTCAAGACCGTCACGGTCATGTTCCGCAGCTTGAGCGATAACGACATCGAAACCTACCTGCGCGCCGAGCAACCCTACGACTGTGCGGGCAGCGCCAAGGCGGAGAGCCTGGGCATCGTGCTGCTGGACGCCATCGAGTCCGACGACCCGACCACGCTGATCGGCCTGCCCTTGATGGCCACCAGCCAACTGCTTCGCCAGGCCGGCGCAGACCCGCTGAGCTGGCGAGCCGCCCTGAACTGATTCGGCACCGACATCCTGCCCATACCCACGCCCATGCCATCCACCCCGACCACCGCGCCCGACAAGGGCCGCTTGCTGCTGATTCCCAACACGCTGGACTTCGGCTGCCTTGACGGCGCCGAGGGTGGCGCACCACCAGACCTGCGCGAGGTGTTGCCCATGGGTGCCATCACGGCGGCGGCGGGCCTGACGCACTGGATCGCCGAGAACGCCAAGACGACTCGCGCCTTCCTCAAGCGTGTGAACGACATCGCGCCTCTGAGCGCGCCCATTCAGGCGCTGAACATCCAGGTGCTGCCGCGCCCCAGCAAGGGAGGCCCCAAGGGCGCCGGAGGGCGTGCCGACCCGCAACTGGAACGACAGATGGCCGATTTGCTCGCCCCGGCCCTGGCGGGGCACGACGTCGGCCTGATTTCGGAGGCCGGCCTGCCCGCGGTGGCAGACCCTGGCGCGGCGGTGGTGCTGGCCGCGCATCGGCTGGGCCTGCAGGTGCTGCCGCTGTCCGGCCCGAGTTCGCTGGTGCTGGCGCTCGCGGCCAGTGGCCTGCACGGCCAGAGCTTCGCCTTTGTGGGCTACCTCCCGGTGGACGCGCAGGAACGCGCCCAGCGCATCAAGGATCTGGAGCAGGTCTCGCGCAAAGCCCATCAGACGCAACTCGTGATCGAGACACCGTACCGCAACACGGCCTTGTGGCAGGCCCTGCTGCAACACCTCCAGGGCTCGACCCTGTTGAGCGTGAGTTGTGGCCTGACCCTGGCGCAGGGCTGGAGCCGAACCGACACCGTGGAGCGCTGGCGCAAGCAGGCACTGACTCTGCCTGACGACATTCCCACGGTTTTCAGCTGGTTGGCCGCCTGATGAGCCATCACGAGTACGCGCTTCTTGCCACAATGGCGGCATTGCCCCGAAGTCTCCTATGAACGCCCTGCCCGCTTCCCACACCCTGCCCGACCACCACCATGCCGAGCCTGACGAGCTGGCGCGCAAGCTTGGCTATGCCGGCCTGGTGCCCTTTGTCGCCGGGGCCTTGTTCGTCTGGCTGCTGGTGGGGCGCATCGACGAGGAGCCTTTCATGTTCGTCGTGCGGGCACTGACCAGCTATGCTGCCCTGATCGTGTCCTTCCTGGGGGGCATCCCCTGGGGTCTGATCATGTGGCGCTCGGCATCGGGCATGCCCATGCCCGACCATCACAAGCGCGCCTTGTGGACGGGCGTGATTTACTCATTGGCAGCTTGGCTCGCCTTGTTGATGCCGCCGCACGCCGGCCTGGTCATCATGGGTGTGCTGCTGGTGGCCTGCTACCTGTCGGACCGCAAACGTTATCCGGAGCTGGGCGTCGCTGGCTGGTTGACGATGCGCTTTCGCCTCACGTGCGTGGCCAGCCTGAGCTGCTTCCTGGCGGCCGCCCAGATCTGAACGCCACACGTCCAACTGCTCTCCCGCCTTTGCTCACACGATGATCCATTACCGCATTGAAGTGGCCGACGCCCACGCTCACCGCTTCCAGGTCACGCTGCGCGTGGACAAGCCGCAAGCCCGTCAGCAACTGAGCCTGCCGGTCTGGATTCCAGGCAGTTACCTGGTGAGGGAGTTCGCGCGCCACCTGTCGCCGCTCAAGGCCAGGCAAGGCAACAGGGAAGTCCGCGTCACGCCACTCGACAAGGCCACGTGGGAGCTGGATACCCAGGGCAGCGCCGCCCTGACCGTGCAGTACGAGGTCTACGCCTTTGACACCTCCGTGCGAGCGGCCTTTCTGGATGCCCATCGCGGCTTCTTCAACGGCACGAGCGTCTTCCTGAAGGCACATGGCTTCGAGGATCAGCCCCAGGCGGTCAGGATCACCGGCCTGCCCAAGGGCTGGCAAGTGGCCACGGCATTGCCCCTGGTCAAGCCTGACGCCAAGGGGGGCGGAGACTACCTCGCACCCGACTACGACGCGCTGGTCGACCACCC
>JACPOH010000384.1 GCA_016185075.1 Aquabacterium sp.
CACCCCGTCACGCGCGACGCCTACGAACAGGCTCGCCGGGAAGACCGGGTGATCGCCACGCGGGGCTGGCATCTGCCCCAGGAAAGCGCCCAGCAAACGGGCGTGATCGTGTACCGCCCGGTGTTCAAGGGTGAGCCCTTCACGCCCCAGACGCGCGTGCAGGCCAATCAGGGCGCGGTGTTCCTGGCACTGCGCATGGACGATGCCCTGGCGGCCATGCTGCCCGGCCGCGCAGCGTACCTCGAGGCCTGCCTGATCGACGCAGGCACCGCAGGGGGCACGGTGCTCGGAGGCACGGCCGCCTGCCGGACAAGCTCGTGGCAACAGGCACACCGGCACCGCATCGACATCCCTCTGGAGTTTGGCGACCGGCAATGGCAGCTCGCCGTCTGGAGCACCAAGGCAGCGCCCATTGTCGGCCTGGGCGCGACATCCTGGCTGCTCGCCGTGGGGGGTGTGGCGCTGGCTGCGGCGCTGGGTGCCTTGCTCCTGGTGATGACCGGGCACGCGCGTCGCATCGAGTCGGCGATGGAGGAAGCCCGCCAGCAGCGCAGTGCGGCGGAATCGGCCAACCAGGCCAAGAGCGACTTCCTTTCGCGCATGAGCCATGAGTTGCGCACGCCCCTCAACGCGGTGCTGGGCTTTGCGCAAGTGATGTCGCTGGATCAACGCGAACCATTGCCGCCCACGCAACGCGAACGTGTGGAGCAGATCCAGCAGGCGGGCTGGCACCTGCTGGACATGATCGATGACGTGCTGGACATCTCCCGCATCGACATGGGGACCCTGCAGCTGCAAACCGTGCCCCTGCGCCTGAAGGATGAACTGGGCATGGCCGGCAAGCTGCTTCAAGAGGAGGCAGCCCAGCACGGTGTGACCTTGAGCGTGCCGCAAGACCTGCCGTCCGAATGGGGTGTGATGGCCGATGCCTCGCGCCTGCGCCAGATCCTGTCGCACCTCTTGAGCAACGGCATCAAGTTCAATCAGCGAGGCGGCCAGGTATCGGTGTCGGTGCAAGAGGGCCCGCCTGGCGACAAAGGTGCTGTCATGCAGATCATCGTGCGCGACACAGGCCTGGGCATGAACGCGCAGCAGATGTCGCAGCTGTTCCAGCCCTTCAATCGGCTTGGTCGCGAGCAAAGTGGCACTGGCGGGACGGGCATCGGACTGGTCATCAGCCGGCATCTGGCGCTGCTGATGGGCGGGCAACTGGAGGTGCAGAGCGAGGAAGGCAAAGGCTCCACCTTCACGCTGAGCCTGCCGGGCGTGACCATGCCCCCGAAGGTTGCCCACGCGAGCCGCCAACGCGTTCAGGCGCCCAAGACCGGCGGTGAACCGGTGTCGCGCCATGTGCTGTATGTGGAAGACAACCAGGCCAACAGCGAAGTGATCAGGGCGGCGCTCGGTGCACGGCCCTGGATCTCCGTGACGGTGGCACCCACCACCGAAGAGGGGCTGGCCGTGCTGCACAACCGCTTGCGTGGCAGCAAGCCCGATCTGATCCTGCTGGACGTGCACCTGCCCGATGCTTCGGGGCAAGAGCTGCTCAAGCTGATCAAGGCCAACCCCGACACGGTCGATATCCCCGTGATCATGATCTCGGCCGACGCCATGCCGGAGCAGATCGATGCCGCCCTGAGCGCTGGCGCCGCCTGCTACCTCACCAAGCCTGTGCAACTGCCTGAATTGCTGCGCCAGGTTGACGAGTTGATGCCAAACTAGGGCCCACCCCCGAGCGCCGTTGGCGCACCCCCTCAAGGGGGCGCCGCCAGCGGACCGGCGAAGCCGGATCCGCGGCGGCCGCTGTGTTAGAGCGGTGAGTATTCGGAAGCAGGATCCGCGGCGGCGGTTTGATCAGCGTGGGGCGTACTCGGGCACCAGGTCGTGCAGGCGGGCGCGCAGCACGGCGGGGGTGCTGGCCGTTTCGTCTTCGGCAAGGGCCATCAGGCGCGTCAACCAGTCCGCGGGCAATTCACCGCGCAGTTGCGCCAGACGCAGGCGCGGGTGCGGCGTGGGCAGTGTCGTGTCCGCATCGGCCAGCAGTTCTTCGTACAGTTTCTCGCCGGGGCGCAGGCCGCTGAACACGATGGGGATCTCGGCCTCGGTCTGGCCACTGAGACGGATCAGCTCGCGTGCCAGGTCAGCGATCTTGACCGACTTGCCCATGTCCATGACGAAGACCTGCCCTGTTTCCGCCAGGGCCGCCGCCTGCAGCACCAGTTGCGCAGCCTCCGGAATGGTCATGAAGTAGCGGGTGATCTCGGGGTGCGTGACGGTCACCGGCCCGCCCTTGGCGATCTGTTCCTTGAACTTGGGGATCACGCTGCCGCTGGAGCCCAGTACGTTGCCAAAGCGGACGGCCATGAAGCGCGTGCCCGTGCCCTGAGCCGCCCAGTGCGACACCACCATCTCGGCCGCACGCTTGGTGGCACCCATCACATTGGTGGGGTTCACGGCCTTGTCGGTGGAAATGAGGACGAAGCGCTTGACGCCCTGTTCTGCCGCCGCCTGAGCCACGTTGTAGGTGCCCAGCGTGTTGTTGCGCAAGGCCATCCAGGCGTTGTCGTCTTCCATCAGCGGCACGTGCTTGTAGGCCGCGGCGTGGAAGACCAGATCGGGCTGGTGCGCCTGCATGGCGCGGCGCAATGCCCCCGGATCTTTCACGTCGCCCACCAGGCGAACCAGTGGCAGATGCGGGAAGCGCTCACCCAGGTCCTGCTCGATCTGGTAGAGCGCGAACTCGCTCAGCTCGAACAGCACCAGGCGGCTGGGGCCGAAACGAGCGATCTGCCGGCACAGCTCCGAGCCAATCGAGCCCCCCGCCCCCGTGATCAGCACGGTCTGGCCGCTGATGAGCTTGGACACGGCGCTTTCATCCAGCTTGACAGGCTCTCGGCCCAGGACATCTTCGGGCTCGATGTCGCGCACGCGGTCGATGCGGGAGCGGCCCTCGCGCAGCTCATCGGCCGAGGGCACGGTGACCACGGGCAAACCGGTGGAGGCGGCCAGGTCCAGCGCGCGTTTGCGCTGTGCATTGGACGCCGAGGGCATGGCCAGGATCAGGTGGGTGACGTCATCGAGCACGCTGCCATCGGCGAGCAAGTCCAGCCCGCCCCACACAGTGATGCCGGCAATGCTGGAGCCGTGCTTGCGCACATCGTCATCCAGCAAGCCCACCACCGTCCAGCCGCGGTGCTGGATGCCGGCGATCAGGAGCTTGGCCGCGGCACCGGCACCCAGCACCAACGCGCGCTGCCCGGTGGCCTGGCGCCCTGCCCGTCGGGCGCGAGAAGACTCGCTGAGCATGCGCACCGTCATGCGTGCCAGCGACAGCATGATGAGGCTGAACACCGGGTGCAGCGCCAGCACGGCACGCGGCACCTCGACCAGGTGGGCCATCAACACCACCACGGCGCTGGCCAGTCCGGCCCCGACGCACACCCAGCTCAGGCGGGTGATTTCGTGGAAGCTGGTGTAGCGCCAGGTGGCGCGCGGCACGCCCAAGGCCCAGGACACGGTGCTGTAAACCAGGATCACGCCCAGCAAGACCGCCCAGTCATAGACCGGCCGCTCATGCAGCCAGCGCTCCACCCCCATGCGAAACAGGTAGGTGGCGTGCCAGGCCAGGGCGATGAGCACGGCATCGGCCAGGAGCACCGCAGTTTGGCGGCGAGGGCGAAGCTGATCCAGCAAGCGGTTCAATGGGGTCCAGAGCATGGCGGAGGCAGGATGGGCACGGCCGGCACCGGCCCGGTATCAGGCAGTGCCAGGCCGTATCAGGCGCAAATGCAGCCCGACATTGTGCCTGTGTCAGGCGCCGGCCCGGTTTGCAGGGCCTGGTGCTGGCGCGACTCGATCTGGATGAAGGCCGCGACCATGCTGCGGTAGACGGCCTCCACGACCTCGGGCTCGGCCCCGGTTTGCAGGGCGTGGGCCAGGGCCTTGTCGATGACCTGTTTGACGCGGTCCGGCGCGGCGACCTCGGCCTGGCTGCGCTTGAAGCGGGCAGCCTCGCGCACATATCGGCCACGTTCGGCCAGCAAATCCACCAGCATGGCGTCGATCTGGTCGATGGCCGAACGCACGTCAGCGAGGCTGTCGCATGGGGTGAGGAAGGTGTTCATGGTGCTCTCCTGGTCTGGGTGGGGTGGCTTGCGACCCCTCAGGAGACGGTGCGATGAACTGCACCAGCAAAAATGCCGCCTGAGAGGCGGCATCCGTTTCAAGAAAAACGCAACGTCAGGCCACCGGATGAAGGCAGCGCCACCAGGAGGTGGTCAGTGTGACGAGGCTTGGACGGGTGTTCATGTGGTGCATGCTAACCCGCCCGAGCCGGGTTTGTCCAGCGCTGCGCGCGGCACCCGCCCGCGCCTGCTGTCAGCAGGGCCTCATGGGCAATGCAGCCCCTTGACGAGCAGGTCATCACGATCAAGCACCCACAAGGACCACAGTTTGAGGGTCATGACCGGCGGCTGCCAGGCGAGCTCGGGGTAGGTCTTGACGACATCGTGGGCTGCCATCACCGCCAGACGGGGATGGGTGCACAGCCAGGTCTGCCACTGCGCCTTGGGGATCAGCACCTGGGGCGCCAGCTTGGGGTTGAACTCGCCCGCATCGAACAGCTCCTTGCGGTCGTTGTCGTGCTTGGGCAGATCCGGGTCATCCCAGTTGCTGATGACGGGGATGGGGCCGGGTTGCGCCAGATAGAAAGGCAGGTCGTAGACAAACTCGTTGACGTACACCAAGGGCACGCCCTGCTTGAGCAGCGGCTGCAACACGGGCACGACGGGCCGGGCCGACTGCTTGTCGTACTGGACGGCCGCCCCGATGAGCACGACGCACAGGACCGCAGCCAGGCCGCCCAGGGCCCGCGGGACAAGAGACGCAAAGGCAGGCCAGCGGCGTTCCAGGGCATCGGCCACCAGGAAGGCCAGAGGCGGCAAGGCAGGCAGGATGTAGCCCGGCAACTTGGATGCCGGAATCGAGAAGAAGACAAGGATGACACCCATCCAGATCCAGGCCAGGTGACGCAAGGAGACCCGTTGATCGGATGCCTGGCCCGATTGACCCACCTCGCGCGCCGACGACGCGCCGCTCTTGCCTCGTGCCCCCCACGCTGCCAGCAACCACGCAGGCATCCAGGGCAGCGTCAGCCCCGCCATCAAAGGCAGGTAGTACCACCAGGCGTGCATGTTGTTGAAGCCGGTCTGCGTGAAGCGCTGGAAGTGCTGGTACACGAAGAAGTAATGGAAAAAGTCCGGGTACAGGCGCTGCATGGCCAGGAACCAGGGCGCGGCGACCAGCCCGAAGACCAGCACACCGGGCACGGACAACATCGCGAAGATGGCACGCCAGCGGCCGGTCAGCAGCAACCAGAGGCCCAGCACGGCGGCCGGCAACACCAGGCCGATGAGGCCCTTGGCCAGCAGGCCCAGCCCCGCCGCACCGTAAGTGGCCCACAGCGCCAGGCGATAGGGCCGCCCGGCCTCACGTGCCAGCACAGCGTGCGCGCCCAGGGCCACGGTGGCCGAGATGCAGCCCGCCACCAGCATGTCCAGGTTGGCATACTGCGCGCCGCCGAAGTAGAAAGGCTGCGTGACCAGCGCCAGCGCAGACCAGCCCGCCAGCCGCGGGCCCGCCCACTGGCGCACCAGCAGGTACAGCCCCATGACGCCCAGCCAGGCCCCGAGCACCGACGCCAGACGGGCCGCCCACAAGCTCAAACCGAATGCCTTGAGCGACAGCGCCGTCAACCAGTAAAACAGGGGAGGCTTGTGGAAGAAGGGCAAGCCGTTGAGCGTGGGCGTCAGCCAGTCGCCGCTGCGGATCATTTCCCAGGCCACACCAGCGTAGCGGCCCTCATCGGGCACCGCCAGCGGACGCCACCAGGCCGTACAGACCAGCCAGACCATGAGCAACAGGGCCACGCCCCAGGCGGGCCAGCGCGAGATCGACCACTTTGGCTCGGAAGCGTGCGTCACAACAGGTACCGTCCTTGAGAAAAGAACAACGCAGTGGCGCTCAACGCCACCACGTCAGAAAGGCGCACAGTGTAGCGAAGCCCCTCAGGGCCTCCCCCCCTCGCTCAGGCGTGCGATGCGCACGCCTGCGGCCTGCAGCATCTCGCCCAACGCCTCGCCGGTCAGCACGGCATGCTCCATGTGGCGCGACGCGGCAATGACGTCCGGCCAGGGAGGCGCCTTCTGCAGGGGCACGGCAGGGTGGCACATCAACAGGTCACCCTGGGGGTGGACCAGACGGACCCAGGCCTGCCAGCGGCGCAGGTAAGCGGCCTCGTCCGCATCGAATGGGTAGACCCCGAGCAGGCGCTCGCTGCGGCGCAAACCGAGCCGGCTCACGGCCCGGCCCAACACGGTCGCCCCGAGCGTCGCGATGACCGCTGCTTTGGCCGTGTCCGACACGCTGATGCCAGCCAGCACGGCACGCCACCCGGGCGATCGGCATTGCCGCACCCAAGGCTTGGCGCCTGCACGGCCTGCCGGATAACGCCGGCGCAGGACCAGCAGCAAGGCGTCCCGGATCTGCGGCAACTGGTGGGCGTGCTGGTGGCCGTCGATGAAGTCTGGGGCTTGCCCCCAGTGAGCTTCGAAGCGATCCCACTGGCGTTCGATCTCGCGAACCAGGACGGCCTCGTCCAGCCGGCGCAGGTAGCAGGCCTTGATCAGCGCCCCCAAGGGCAGGCTGGGACAGGCCGATTGCGCGGCCACATCCAGCGTTTCGGTGAAGTTCAGGTGCAGCCCGACATCGGCCACCGGGGCATCGGCCGCCCCCACCGCCTCGCGAAGGGCAGCCACACCGGACGCCCAACTGGGGCCGTCGACCAGGCAGCTGACGGCTGAAATGCGGCGCAAGGCCAGCAAATCGAACACGGCCTGGTTCACGCCATCGTGCAGGCCGAAGTCGTCCACGCACACGGCCAGTTGCCGCAGTGCGCCGGCCTTCGTGGCCATGACGGGCGTTGATGCACCCACGCCGTCAATCACCAGTGTGGCCGGGCGCGGAGACGTCCAGCCCGCGGCCCAGCGAGCGACGCACCACATACAGCGGCCGGCTCTTGACTTCTTCGAAGATGCGCGCGATGTACTCGCCCAGGATGCCCAGGCCGATCAGCTGGATGCCCACAAAGAAGGACAGCAGCACGATGATGGTCGTCCAGCCCGAGACCTTGTTGCCGTAGATGAGGTAATCCACGATGACGACGGAACCGTAGAGGAAGGCCATCAGGGCCATGACCATGCCGGCGATGCTGGCCACGCGCAACGGCCAGGTCGTGAAGGCCGTCAGGCCATCGATCGAGAAGGCAATCAGCTTGAGCGCGTTGTAATGGGTCTTGCCCACCGCGCGTTCGGCGGGCTCGTAGGGAATGGCCACAGACTTGAAGCCCACCCAGGCGTACAGGCCCTTCATGAAGCGGTTGCGCTCGGGCAAGGCCATCAGGGCATCGACCACGGCGCGGTCCATCAGGCGGAAGTCGCCCGCATCGGGCGGCACCTGGAAGCGCGATTTGGCGTTGATCAGGCGGTAGAACGCACGCGTGCCCACCTGCTTGAACAGGCTTTCGTCATCGCGGTTCTCACGCAAGGCATAGACCACATCCGAACCCGATTGCCACTGCTTGACCATCTCGGGGATGAAACGCGGCGGGTGCTGCATGTCCGAATCCATCAGGACCACGACATCGCCGTTGGCGGCCTGCAAGCCAGCCGTCAGCGCCGCTTCCTTGCCGAAATTGCGCGAAAACTCGATGGCGCGGAAGCCGGGCTGGCGCGTCCACTCGTCGAACACGGCCGAGGTGTCGTCACGGCTGCCGTCATTGACCAGGATGACCTCCCATTCGGAGGTGCAGCCCTTGAGTTGCTCGGCCAGGATGGGCAGGAGCAGGCGCAGGTTGGCCGCTTCGTTGTAGCAGGGGATGACGCAGCTCAGGCGAGGCAGCTGGGCTCGGGCGCTGGAGGGGGTCGGTTGGGCAATCACGGTCATCCCGCGATTATCGCGGCTTCAAGCCACGTTCTGGTGCCAGCAGGGGCCGACCCTTTTTGGACGAGTTGTCGTCGGCCTTGCCTGACCGGGGGCCCAACCAGAAAGGCCCCGGTCTGCACACACGGTTGGCTTACTTCTGTTCGGCACCCTGATGACGGTGCTCGTGGCGCTCATGGCGCTCGTGGCGACGCTCCATGCGGTCATGGTGCAGGTCGGCCTTGTCATGGGCGATGTCGCGCTTGTCGGCGTTCACTTCCTTTTGCTCGGCCTCACGCTTGGCTTCCTGCTTCTGGGCGGCAGCCATGTCGCCGCGCTTGATGGCAGCGTCCTCGCGGCGCTGGTCAACGGCGCGCTCCTTGCGGTCGACGGCCAGTTCCTTGCGGTCCTTGGCCAGATCGGCCTTGTCGGCGCGGATGTCCTTGGTTTCCTGGCGGATTTCCTTGGTGTCCTTCTTGACTTGTTGTGCGACGCTGGCGGCGGGCGCGGCAACGGGAGCCGGTGTGCCGGTCTGGGCGAACACGGGCAGGGCAAAGGCGGTCACCAGGGCGGTTGCAATCAGCTTGGTCTTCATGGAAATGTCCTTTCAGCGAGGGTTTCGTTGTGACGTTCGGTGTGCGATTTCTGCCGTGTTGATCGACGTTTCGCAGCGCCTTGAGACCTACAACGCGGCCCCTTTCACGGCTGTTGACGGGGCTTTTGCAAAGGGTTTGTAAAGCCCTCCGGCGCCTGCCGGACAATGCCACTCATGACCGATTCACGCCCCCTGCCCCCTTTGCCCACCATCGAGACGGGCACCTATCGCCACTACAAAGGCGCGTTCTACGACGTGCTGGGCGTGGTGCGCCACAGCGAAACGCTGGAGCCCCTGGTGCTGTACCGCCCACAGGCGGGTGACGGCACCCTTTGGGTGCGCCCATGGGCCATGTTTTGTGGTCAGGTCGAGGTCAATGGCGTGCATTTGACGCGGTTTGAGCGCCAGAGCTGAAATCAGCGTCAATTTGTTTGAAACGCTGCCGATACCGATGGAGGCATCACAGCCGTTCGAACCCATGTACCTGATACCCAAGGACACCATGGCCAGCAAGCTGGCCCCTGCTTGGGCCTTCCTCAGCGGCGAAGACCGTCTGTTCGAGGAAGGCACATCGCCCGCCACGCGCCCCGGGGAGCGAGAACACGCCGTGGTGCTGCCGGTGCACCTGCACGATGGCCTGCCCCACCGCCTGATGGCGGTCGGCCTGCTGATCGACGACCAGGAGGCCACCGAGGTCGCCTGCTTCATGTTCGGCCTGCCGCAAAGCGAGATCAGCACGGATGACGTGCGCGACGCCTGCATGGAGGCCTGCAACGTGCTGGGCGGCTGCCTGGTGAAAAGCGACGATGAGGCTCATACCGTCGAAATCGGCCTACCGCAGGAGCTGCCACTGGAGCGGTTTGCCGAGCTGCAGCGGCATGCCCACGTGAGCGTGACTTTTTCAAGCGAGAGCGATGCGGGAAGGCGCATCGTGATCACGGTGTTTGACGCGATTGACCAACGTATCCTGGAGTCCTGACATGCATGTCGCAACCGAGACGACACCCAAGGTCTTCCGCTTTCTGATCGTGGATGACAGCCGCGCCATCCAGGCCATCATCCGTCGAGTCGTGGAAGCGTGCGGCTACCCGGCCGTGGAGGTCCGCGTGGCCATCAATGGCGAGGTCGCCCTGGACATGCTGAAGGATTACAAGCCTGACCTGGTGATCACCGACTGGCACATGCCCAAGATGTCCGGCCTTGAATTGCTGCAGACGCTGCGCCAGCTGGGTCAGGGGCACCTCAAGGTAGGCCTGGTGACCACCGAAACCAGCCCGACCATGCTGGAGGAAGCCCGTCGCAACGGCGCCGTGTTCGTGATCAACAAGCCCTTCAAGGACACCGATCTGATCGCGCATGTGCGCCATGCCGTGCCGGTGGATGGCAGCGAACCGGCCTCAGCGCAAAGCCCTGAAGAAGAGGCCGCTGCCGCCAGGCTGATGATCACGCAGGAGTGCAAGGACCTGATCCAGTCGCTGATGAACGGCATCCCCTTCCGCCTGCTGGAAGAAGAACCCCTGGTCGCTCATGCACTGACCTCGCAGAACCTCATTGGCCTGTATGGCGGACGCAGCAAGCCGGTCACGGCCATCGCCGTGCTGGACACCAATGCCGTGTGCATCCTCGGTGGCGGCGGTTCACGCCAACCGCCAGCCGCGGTTCGCCAGGCCATGCAGCAAGGTCAGGCCACGGAGAGCATGGTCAAGCACGCCAGCCAGTTCATGCAAAGCGCGGGCGCCCTGCTGAGGCTGGAAGCCGAGAAAGACCCCGTCCCCCTGTCACGCACCAGCATCGTGCCGCAGAGCTTCCAGAAGCTCAACGAGCTGCTGGTCAAGAACGGTGGCCGTGCGGACTTCCGCATCTCGGTACCCGGCTACGGTGACGGGCGATTCAGCTTCCTGGCTGTCTGATCGACAAGGGGCCGTCACATGCAGCTCGAAAGCGTCGCCGTCCTGTTTGTCTTCATTGGCAACGCGGCGGCCATCATCCTGCTGGCCTTCATGTTGTTTCGCATCCTCGGCCAGACCGAGGCCACGCACGACATGATGAAGAAAGGCAGCACGGAACTGCTCGATTCGGCCAAGCGCCTGCGCGACATGCTGCAATCGGTTGACCGGCTGAGCGAGCGGCTCATCGACGCCAACAAGGTGGCCAACCAATCCGCCAACCGACCTATCGACCTGTCAGCCGAAAGCCTGGAGAAGATCGCCGCCCTGACGGATTCGCTGACCCGCGAGGGCATCGAGGAGCACGAGCAGATCGTGAGCGAGATGCGCAAGATGCTGGAGTCCATCCAGGCCATCCAGCCAGAAGGCTACCCTGCCTGGCGCCAGGAGCATCAGGGCAAACTGGACCAGACCTTGTTGCAGCGCAGCCACCTGTCGACCGAGCTGGAGCAAGTCAAGATCAGGCTGGATGAGGCCAACATGGTCATCAACGAATTGCGCCGGGCCAACCGGCTGGCGGAGGCCTCCACCCAGTCAGCCGAAGTGCTGCGCCAGAACCTGGATCAGCAACAGCAGTTGCTCAACCGCGCCAAGGAGCGCGCCCAGAAGGCCGAAGCCACGGCCAACGCGCTCACCCAGGAGGTCGACAAGCTCAACAACGAAGTCGAGCAGGCGCGCAACGCGGCCGCCAAGGATCTGGACGACCTGCGCGAGCAGATCAAGGCCGTCACGCAGGAGCGCACGGTGTTGTTCAACCAGCTGGAAGAACTCAAGAACACGATGAAGCGCACGCTGCTGGAAAAGGACTTCATCGAAGACAAGCTGCTGGATCTGGACGAGGCCCACCGCAGCACGGCCGGCATCTCAAGTGCCCCCGCCGTCTCCGAGCCTGCGGGCTGAAGGCGCTTCAAGCACCACATCACCCAGCGGCAAGGCCACGCAAGGCAGGATCCAGCCTTCGTCTTTTTCATCGGGGCTCAAGCCAGGCCACTCGATTCGGTAGCGTACCTGCCCTGAAAGCAGCTGGCACATGCAGGCACGGCAGGTGCCATTGCGGCAAGAGCGCGGCATGTGGACGCCCGATGCCAGTGCCGCTTCCAGCAGGGACTGGCCTGGCTGTACCGCGAAGCGCAGGCCGGAAGGCTGGAGCTGGACATGGCCCCACAAAGGCTCGTTCGACATGCGGCTCACAGCTCCTCGAACAAGGGCAAGGAGTAAGGAACGGCCGGTTCCTGCGCAACCGTTGATGCACTGCCTTTGCTCAAGGACTCCATCTTGACGCCAAGCAGACGCAAGCGGCGGTTCAAGGGCACGGTCTTGAGGCAACGCCCGGCCCATTGGCGAATGGTGCTGGCATCGCGCGTCGGTGCAGGCATGGTCAGGCTGCGCGTCACGATCCTGAAGTCGTCATAACGCAGCTTGACGCCCACCGTGCGGCCCACGTAGTCCTTGCGCGCCAGGTCCTGCGCCACCTGCTCGCACAAGCGCGTGAAAATGGGGCCGAGGGTGTCGCGGTCATCACGCGGGTGCAGGTCGCGTTCGAACGTGGTTTCCCGACTGAGCGATTTGGGCTCGCGCCAGGTGACGACGGGCCGATCATCCAGGCCATGCGCTGCCTGATGCAACCAGGCGCCATGGTGGCTGCCGAACTCCTGGATCAACCAGTTCGGATCCGCCGCGGCGAGTTGCCCGATGGTCTCGATGCCAAGCGCCGCCAGACGTGCACTGGCTTTCGGGCCGATGCCGTTGATGCGGCTGGCCGGCAGGGGCCAGATCCTTGCAGGGATGTCGGCCATGGTCAGCACCGTCAGGCCATCCGGCTTGTCCAGATCCGAACAGAGTTTGGACAAGAGCTTGTTGGGCGTGACCCCGACCGAGCAGGTCAGACCCGTGGCGTCGAACACAGCCTGCTTGAGCTGGCGGCCCAACTGCCGCACGCCACCCAACGCGTCCTCCCCCACGGCGTCCTGCGCGCCTGGGACATCGCTGAGGTCAATGTAGATTTCATCGATACCCCGGTCTTCGATGACCGGCGCCACCTCGGCCACGGCAGCCTTGAATCGCCTCGAACAGGCGCGGTACTGGTCGAAATCAACGGGCAGCAACACGGCGTCGGGCGCCAAGGCGGCCGCCTTCATCAAACCTATGCCCGAATGCACGCCCAAGGCGCGCGCCGGGTAGGTGGCGGTGGTGATGACGCCTCGCCCGGCGTAGTCTCGCAGGCGGGCGAACTGCCTGCTGCCATCGGCCCGCGTCTCGGGCTGGTGGCGCCGACCACCGCCGATGACCACCGGCTGGCCCTTCAATTCCGGATAGCGCAACAACTCGACGGACGCATAGAAGGCATCCATGTCCAGATGGGCAATGAGTCGGCGTGGCGGCACGGCAAGGCGTCAGGGAAAGGTCCAGCCGTGATTCTGGACTGACTTGGCCCGCCTCGCTGGCCAAAGCTGGCGGCTGAGGCCTCAGGCCTTGACGTCCAGGATGCTGCCGACCATCTGCTCCTGGGTCTGGATGGTGCGCAAATTGGCCTTGTAGTTGTAGCTGGCCTCCATCTGCGCCACCAGATCGGCAGCGAGATCCGGCCCGACTTCCGCCGCCTTGCCGACGGTCGTCATGACACCGGCGGTTTCCTGGCTTTGCTGGTGCACCACCTGGCGGTGAAAGCCTGGTGTCTGCGCGTTGGCAATGTTGTGGGCTGCCGTGTCCATCCGGGTCGAAGCCGCATGCACACCCGATAAAGCAATGGATGAGATGGTGTTCATAAACCCTCCATGGGACCGTGATCGGTCGAAAAACAGGGAACTTGAAGCAGATCAAGCCAGCGCGTGTGCGAAGTTGCCGAAACCCTGCGTTCGGGGCCATCGACACACAGTTGTCCTCAAATACAAGGCGCAACGGCTTGACACGCTGGCATCCCATGCCGTGCAATTGAATGGCAACCGTCCTGAGACAAACACCAAGAACATCTGAAAGCTCCAAACATGTATGACGTTATCGTCGTGGGTGGTCGTTGTGCCGGCGCTGCCACCGCGCTGTTGCTGGCCCGTCATGGGCACAAAGTGCTGATCGTGGACCAGGCGCCATTGCCCAGCGATGTCCGGCTGTCCACCCACCTGATCTGGCACGCGGGCGTCGATCTGCTGC
>JACPOH010000045.1 GCA_016185075.1 Aquabacterium sp.
AGCAAACCTATTCAGCACTGGAACGCCATGCCAGCAAGGTCAGCGCCGAACGTCTGCTCGAGCTCCTCAACCTGCTCGGCGTGGAGTTGGTGCTGCATGCCAAGCCAGCGCCTCATACCGGCGTCCGGGCTGCAGAGCCCTCTGCGGACGACGGTCCGACCTGGTGACGCAAGGCCATGGGAAGACGCGCTCATGCCCGCACCTTGAACCTGTGGATGAACGGCGCCAGAGTAGGCACCTGGCGCATGGCCCCGCACAGCCCAGACACCCTTCAGTACGACCCCAACTGGGTGCAAAGCCGTGAAGGCCGGCCCCTGTCCCTGTCGCTGCCCTTCACACCCGGCAATGCCCCGCACCGGGGTGAGCGCGTGCGCCACTATTTCGACAACCTGCTGCCTGACAGCCCGGACATCCGCGCGCGCCTGGCCCGCCGTTACCAGGCCACGTCCACCGACGCCTTTGATGTACTGGCACAGGCCGGCCAGGAATGCGTCGGCGCGCTCCAGATCCTGCCCGACGGTGCCAGCCCACCAGTCTTGGCTTCACTGCAAACACGCAGACTGAGCAACAGCGAAGTGGCCGATGTCTTGCGGCACGCCACCTCAGCGACCGCCCCGGGCTTCATGGAAGACGACGACTTCCGCATCTCGATTGCCGGCGCGCAAGAAAAGACCGCCCTGCTCAAGCTGGATGGCCAATGGTGCATGCCACAAGGTGCCACGCCCACCACCCACATCCTCAAGCTGCCACTGGGCCTGGTCGGCGGCATGGGTCTGGACCTGCGTGAATCGGTCGAGAATGAATGGTTATGCTCGCAGATCCTGGCCGCCTATGGTCTGCCGGTCGCCCACTGCGAACCCGTGCAGTTCGAAGACGCGAAAGCGCTGGCCGTCGAGCGCTTTGACCGCATGTGGTGGATTGCGCCTGATGGTCAGCGACACCTCATCCGTCTACCGCAAGAAGACCTGTGCCAGGCCACCGCCACGTCACCTGAACAGAAGTACGAAGCGCAAGGCGGCCCCGGCATCGACCGCATCATGTCGGTGCTGGCAGGCTCGATGACACCCGAGGCGGACAAGCGCACATTCTTCACGACGCAGGTGCTGTTCTGGATGCTGTGCGCACCCGACGGCCACGCCAAGAACTTCAGCCTGTTCATCCGGCCCGGTGGGCGTTATCAGCTCACGCCCCTTTACGACGTCATCTCGGCTTACCCCATCCTGGGCAATGGGCCCAATCAGATCTCGCCGTTCAAGGTCAAGCTGGCCATGGCGGTGCGCGGCAGAAACGCGCACTGGAAGATGAACGACATCCAGCGTCGACATTGGGTGGCCTTGGGCACCCGACACGGCGTGGTGACAGCGGATGGCCAACCGGTCGAAGCCCTGCTGGATGATCTGGTGGCGCGAACACCGGCGGTCATCGATCAAGTCAGGCGCAGGCTGCCGGCAGGCTATCCGCAGACTTTGGCCGACAGCATCCTGCTGGGGCTGGCGCGTGCGTCAGAACGACTCGGCGCCTGACAAGCCCAGGAGATCAGCGAATCAGATCAGCCACACAACAAAAAACCCGACCCGCTTTTGGCGGCATCGGGCTCGGATGAGTTGGTGGCGCGCCCGGCTGGGATCGAACCAGCAACCCCTGCCTTCGGAGGGCAGTACTCTATCCATTGAGCTACGGGCGCAGCAATTGGCGGATTCTAGCAGTCAGCCAAGGCGGTCATTTCGGTGATGTCGTATACACGACTTATAATTGCCCTTTCGCCGGGCCGGGTACCCTCTACCCGCCCCACGCCACATTCCACAACCAGCGCCTCCTGAACACCCCATGAGCCAAGCGCCCCAATCCCAAGAGTCCGGTCACCACCAAGGCCCGATCAGCACCCCCCAGCAACTGATTGCTGCCGTGCTGGCTGCGTTCATCATCCCGGTGGTCATCATCGTGTTGCTGGTGAACTATGTGTCGTCCAACAACAAGTCGGCCGCGGGCAGCGACGCGCTGAGCGCCCAGGCCGTGTCGCAACGCATCATGCCCGTGGGCACGGTCGAGATCAAAGTGGCATCGGCCAACACCGGCCCTCGCTCTGGTGAAGAGGTCTACAAGGCCCAATGTACGAACTGCCACGCCGCCGGCATGCTGAACGCGCCCAAGCTGGGTGACGCGGCCGCCTGGGGCCCGCGCATCGCCAAGGGTGAAGCGCTGCTGCTGGAGCACGCCCTGAAGGGCTTCAACGCCATGCCTGCTCAAGGTGGCGGTGATTTCTCTGATCTGGAAGTGCACCGTGGCCTGGTCTACATGGCCAATGCCGGTGGCGCCAAGTTCACCGAACCCGCTGCACCAGCAGCCGCCGCATCGGCCCCCTGATACGGTCGATCACCCAATCAAAAACCGGCTCGCACGAGCCGGTTTTTTCATGCCCGCATGGTTTCAGCTGCGCGCTTGAGGCTGGGGGCTCAGCTCGTAATGGAAGCGTCGGGGCATGTCGGCAAAGGCCATGTCCTCGGGCGTCCAGAGGCCGGCCTCCACGGCATCCGCTGCCGCGTCCATGTCCATGGAGCGCACCACGCCAAAGCCCTTGTCCGTGTCCAGAAAGAGGCGCCCCTGCTCGTCGAGCCAGCAGGATCGGACGGCTTGCACCACCTGCCCCGTGTGCGTCTCGACCACGAAAGTGGCTTGCGGCCCCTCACCCATCTTGCGCACCAGCAGCACGAACGGTGAGGCCTCCAGCTGCAGGTAGACGCGCTGCGGGCCGTTCTGGAAGAACCACGCGCCGCGATCGTCGTGGTCGTAATTGCGGTGGATGAATTCCTTGAGCTTGTCGTGGTTGACGCGGCTGCCCTTGACCTGCGGGAAGGGCCCGGCGGCCTGGGTGGGCTCGTCGCGCATGTACCAGTCGCCGCGCGCATCCAGTGCCAGCCAGCCGTAGCAATCGGGCACATTGGGCCACTTCTTCAAAGCGGCTTTGACGATGTCGTCCATGATCGGTCCTCGCTCAGCTCAGAGTTGTTGTATCAGCCATTGGCCCACGGCCTGGGGCAGGTCGGCCACATGGCCCGGGAAGCGCCCGGCGGGGAAGCCCACATGCCCGCCTTCATGTGGCTGCCACAGCGTCACGGCCGGCCCCACCTCGCCTTTGGAGGGCAAACAGGCCGCGGGCACAAAGGGGTCATTGCGGGCGTTGAGCACCAAGGCCGGTACATCCCGCATGTGGCGCAGGCCCGGCTTGGCCGAGCACTTCGCCCAATAGTCCTCGGTGCTGGCAAAGCCGTGCAAGGGCGCGGTGAAGACATTGTCGTACTCGTACAGATCCCTGGATGCGCGCAGGGCGGCTTCGTTGAACAAGCCAGGGAACTGCTTGAGCTTGGCCAGGGCCTTGGGTTTCATCGAGTTGAGGAACATGCGGGTGTAGACCTGCCGGTTGAAGCCACGGCCAATGGCACGACCTGCCGCCGCGAGGTCAATGGGCGAGGAAATGGCCACGACCGCACGCACGACGCGCGCGGCCTCGGCGCCCGCCTCCTGGGCCCAGCGCAACAGGGCATTGCCGCCCAGCGACACGCCCACGGCCAGCATGGGGCCTTGATGGCCCAGTGCCAGGCGACGCAGGATCCAGTCGATTTCGGCGCGGTCACCGGAATGGTAGGCGCGCGGGGCACGGTTCAGTTCACCCGAGCAGCCCCGAAAGTGCGGCACGACATAGTCCCAGCCCTGAGCGTGGGCCCAATGGGCGAAGGCCCGGGCGTAATGGCTTTGTGAGGAGCCTTCCAGCCCATGGAACAGCACCAGCAGCGGACGCGGCTTGAGCGCCTGCGCGGCCCGCGCGGCCGGCCAGAAATCCACGTCGATGAAGTCACCGTCAGGTGTGTCCCAGCGTTCTCGCCGGTAGGCCACGGGCACACGGCCATGATCGGCATGTGCATGGCTGTACAGCGCAGGCCAGATGGTCTGGACGTTGCCGGCAAAGGGCCCATGCCCGGCCAGCCAGCGTGGGGCACGGTACTGCATCGCGGTGTCAGTGCAAGGTGGTGCGGGGCTCGGTGATGTCGGGCAAATCCTGGGGCAGGCCGGCGCTGGCATGGTGGGCGACCATGCGCCAGCCCACGGCGGTGCGCAAGAACACATTCGTGGCGATCACGTAGGCGGTCTCCAGGCCGCGCTCGGTCATGGCCTGCACCTTCTCGGTCACGTGGTGCACGGCGCAGACGGCGGATTCCATGCGGCGCACATGATGCACCTGCACGTGCACGGGGCCGTTGACAAAAACCGCTTCAAAAGCAGCACGCACGGCCACGGTGCCCACCACACGCGGGCCGCCGGGGTGCACGCAGGCGATCTCTTCATCGTCGGCCCAGACGGACATCATCTTGTCCAGATCACCTTGTTGCATGGCCTCGTAGAACGAGGCCTCGGTCTCGTCGGCCGTGCTCATCAAGGCTGCCTGGGAGACTTTGCGGGCACGCGGGTCGCTCATGGTCGGATCCTGCCGAAATGTAGGAGCTTGCTACTTGAAGACGACCGTCTTGTGACCGTTCATCAGCACGCGGTGCTCGGTGTGCCATTTCACGGCACGGGCCAGCACCACGCACTCCACGTCACGGCCCACCGCGGTGAAATCCTCGGGGCTGAGGGTGTGATCCACCCGCTCGACATCCTGCTCGATGATGGGGCCTTCGTCCAGATCCGCCGTCACGTAGTGGGCGGTGGCACCGATCAGCTTCACGCCACGGTCATGCGCCTGGTAGTAAGGCTTGGCGCCCTTGAAACTGGGCAGGAAGCTGTGGTGGATGTTGATGGCCCGACCCTTGAGGAAGGCGCAGAACTCGGGGCTGAGGATCTGCATGTAGCGGGCGAGCACGACCAGATCGATGCCTTCTTGCTCGACCAGGGCTTCAACCTGCTGCTCCTGCGCTCGCTTGACCTCGGCACTCGACCCCGTCGGCAAAGGCAGGTGGTGGAAGGGGATGCCGTAGCTGGCGGCCAGTTCGGCATAGTCCGGGTGGTTGGAGACGATGGCCGGGATGTCGACCGGCAGCCAGCCCGAGCGCCAGCGGAACAGCAGGTCATTGAAGCAATGCCCGTGTTTGCTGACCATGATCAGCACGCGCGGCTTGCGGGCCAGAGCATGGATCCGGGCCGTCATGGCGAACTGCTGGCGCACGTGGCCGAACAGGTTGTCCAGCGTCTTGACGTCCGCCAGGTGCTCGGGCGCGGCAAAGTGCACGCGCATGAAGAACAGGCCAGTGCTGTCTTCACTTTGAACGTCGCCGAACTGCTGCGAGTCGATGATGTTGCAGCCCGCCTGGTAAAGCAGGCCGGACACGGCGTGGACGATCCCTTTGGTGTCCACACAGGACAGGGTCAGGACGAATTCTTGCTGGGCCTTCATGATGGGTGCTGATTGTAGGGGGCCCACAGCCCGCCTTCAGCCCGCGCGGGTGGCGATCTGCCTGATGCGGCCCGCAAAGACCCGAGGAAATTCCGCCAGCAGAGCCTGAGCCTGGTCATCAGGCATGGCCAAGGCCATGCGCACCGTGGCGGTCAGCACATGCACCATCAACTGGCAGGTCGGCTGGATGTCCTCCTGGCGCAGGCCGGGTTGCAGCGCGATGAGCCGGTCCACGATCGCCTGGGCCGTTTTGACGCAATCGCTCAGGTCCATGGTCTGGAGCGCATTGCTGGCGATCACCGCGGTCCAGACAGCGACGCCGTCTGCGTCTGATGAAAAGTAGCGGTGAATCGCCTGCACGGCCTCGCCCAGCAAGCTTTCGAGGTCGTCCATCGACTGAACGCGGGCCAGCAAGGCCGTCGTCATCCGGAAGGTCATGTCGTAGTAGCGCGAGGCCAGCTCGGTCAGGATGGCGTTCTTGTCGTCGAAGTACTGGTAGATCGAGGCAGGCGAGATACCGGCTTCGCGGGCGATTTCGCGCATGCTGACGGCGTCGTAGCCATGTCGGCCGATCAGGCGTTTGGCCGAATCCAGGATGGAGGACACCATCTCCTTGCTGCGCTCCTGGCTCGGTGCGCGTCGCTTGATGTTCATGGGCAGGCATTCATAGGGGATCCGTCGCTTGACAAAGAATACATGAACAGTGATCATGTTTTTATGAACATCAGTCACGTTTTACCATGACGAACACCGCCATCGTGACCGGCGCCTCCAGCGGGATCGGCGCCGACATCGCCCGTGAACTGGCTCGTCGCCAGTGGCATGTGGTGCTGGTCGCCCGCCGCGCAGACCGGCTGGATGAATTGGCCACCAGCCTGCGAGCGCAGTACAAGGTGAACACGCACGTGCTGCCCGCCGACCTGACGGATGAAACCCAGCGCCGCGACGTGATCCGCCTGTCGGCGGCCTGGGCAGAGGCGCAAGGCCACCGCTTGACTGCGCTGGTCAACAACGCCGGCACTGGCGTCTGGAACGAATTTGCCGACCAGGATGAGCACACGCTGCTGCGCGACATCGAGCTCAATGTCACCGCGGTCACCAGCCTCACGCACGCGTTCACGCGCCTGGCGCTGCGCCAGGGTGGCCCGGCCCATGTCCTGAACATCGCCTCGCTGGCCGGTTTGCTGCCCGCACCGCGCTTTGCCGTGTACTCGGCGACCAAGAGCTACCTGATCAGCTTCACCGAGGTGCTGGCCCAGGAGCTCCAGGGCACCGCCGTCAGCGTGACCTGCGCCTGCCCAGGCGGGGTACAGACCGAGTTCCTCGCGCTGGCCGGCCAGAAGCAGATCAGCAACATCGGCATGATGCGCCCGCAGGAGGTGGCCCGCCTGGTCGTCAACGCGATGCTGGCACGCAAGGTCATCTACGTACCCGGCCTGCTCAACAAGCTGAGCGCACTGGCCCGCCATCTCCCCTCTGCCATGCGCACCCGCCTGGTCGGCAAAAGCATGGCCCTCACCGTCAGCAAAGCATGATCACACGCCAGCAACTCGTCATCGAACGCAACGGCGGGCCGGAGGTGATCCGGCTCATCGCGTCGCCACTGCCCCCGGCAGGCCCGCAGGAGATCACGGTCAAGGTGGTCGCCGCCGGCGTGAACTTTGCCGACATCATGGCGCGGCAAGGCCTCTACCCGGACGCGCCGCCCAAGCCCATGGTGGTGGGCTACGAAGTGGCGGGTGATGTGATCGCCGTGGGCGCGGGTGTGGATGCCGCCTGGGTTGGCAAACGCGTTGTGGGCCTTACGCGCTTTGGCGGCTACAGCAGCCATCTCAATGTGCCGGTGAACCAGTTGTTCGAGATCCCGGCCAGCCTGAGTTACCACGAGGCCGCGTCCATCCCGGTGGCCTACGGCACGGCCTACGCGCTGGTCGTGGCCTTGGGCGGCCTCAAGCGGCACGAAACCATCCTGATCCAGAACGCGGGAGGGGGTGTCGGTCTGGCCATTCTGGATCTGGCCAGACACATCGGGGCCACCACCATCGGCACGGCCAGCCCCGGCAAGCATGCCTTCCTCAAACAGCGCGGCCTGGACCATGCCGTGGACTACAACCAGCCCGATTGGGCCGATCAGGTGTTGAAGCTCACCGATCAGCGCGGTGTGGCCCTGATCACCGACCCGCTGGGCGGCGAAAGCTGGCGCAAGGCAGGCAAGCTGCTGCGCTCAACGGGGCGCCTGGGCATGTTCGGCATCTCTGCCGCCGCCGATTCCAGCTTCATGGGCAAACTCAAGCTGCTCAAGACGGCCATTCAGATGCCCTTGCTGCATCCGGTCGGGCTGATGAACCGCAACCACGGGGCCTTCGGGGTCAACATGGGCCACCTGTGGCATGAGCCCGAGATGATCCGCATGTGGATGGAGGAGATCCTCCAGGGTGTGGCAGACGGCTGGGTGCGCCCGCACGTGGACAAGGTGTTCCCGTTCGAACAGGCCGGCCAGGCGCATGCCCACATGGAGCAGCGCCGCAACATCGGCAAGGTGCTGCTGGCGCCCTGAAGATGGCGCCGAGCCGGGCTCAGTGCCCGTGGCCGATGTGCTCGCCTTCCTTGACCTTGTAGACGGTGCCGCAGTAAGGGCACATGCCTTCGCCCGTCTTGGCCACATCGATGAACACGCGTGGGTGCGTGCTCCACAGGGCCATCTTGGGGTTCGGGCAGAAGACCACGCCGGGGCCTTGCACGTCGGCCGCCGTCACTTCCACCACGGCCTTTGGTTTTTGCGTGTTGCTCATGGCGATCCCTTTGAGATTCAGGCGACCTTGGTCAGCCACTCGGCGTACTTGGGGTTGCGGCCGTTGACGATGTCAAAGAACGCAGCCTG
Organism: Aquabacterium sp.; assembly: GCA_016185075.1. Taxonomy (GTDB): domain Bacteria; phylum Pseudomonadota; class Gammaproteobacteria; order Burkholderiales; family Burkholderiaceae_C; genus Aquabacterium. The sequence goes on from JACPOH010000045.1 coordinate 8,268, forward strand.
GATCTTCTCGGTGATGGGGCCACGCGAGCCGATGCCGATCTGGACACGGTCCAGTTCGCGGATCGGGGTCACTTCGGCGGCGGTACCGGTGAAGAAGGCTTCATCGCAGATGTAGACCTCGTCGCGGGTGATGCGCTTTTCCTTGATCTCCAGGCCCATGTCCTTGGCGATCGCGAAAATGGTGTTGCGGGTGATGCCGTTCAAGGCGCCAGCCGACAGGTCGGGCGTGTAGATCACGCCGTTCTTGATGATGAACAGGTTCTCGCCGGCGCCTTCGGACACGAAGCCGGCGCTGTCGAGCAGCATGGCTTCGTCGTAGCCGTCATCGGTGGCTTCCATATTGGCCAGGATGGAGTTGGTGTAGTTGCTGACGGCCTTGGCCTGCGTCATCGTGATGTTGACGTGGTGGCGGGTGTAGCTGGAGGTCTTGACGCGGATGCCGCGCTTCATGCCTTCTTCGCCCAGGTAAGCGCCCCAGGTCCAGGCGGCCACCATCAGGTGCACCTTGGCGCCCTTGGGGCTCACGCCCAGCTTCTCGGAACCCAGCCACACCAGGGGGCGGATGTAGCCGCTCTCCAGGTTGTTGGCCTTGACCACGTCGATCTGGGCCTGCATGACCTGCTCAAGCGTGAATGGCATGGGCATGCGCAGGATCTTGGCGCTGTTGAACAGGCGCTCGGTGTGCTCGCGCAGGCGGAAGATCGCCGGGCCATTGACCGTGTTGTAGGCGCGCACGCCTTCGAAAGCGCCGCAGCCGTAGTGCAGCGTGTGGGTCAGCACGTGGATCTTGGCATCACGCCATTCCACCATCTGGCCGTCCATCCAGATCTTGCCGTCGCGATCGTCCATCGACATGGGAAATCCTCTCAAAGGGTGGCGCCAGCCCTCTTCGACCTTCAAGCAGGGAAGCCAGGGAAACGGGCGCTCATCGAACCTTAGATTGTAGCGCCCCGCCAGGGCCGCTTCGCAGCAGCCGCCGCCTAGGCAGGCCGGGCCACCAGACGCGCCGTGTGTCGCGCAATCATCAGTTCCTCGTTGGTCGGGATCACCCAGGCCGTGGTGCGGCTGCCCGCCTGGCTGATGCAAAGCGCCTGCCCATCGGCCACCGGCTGCATGTTGGCGGACTCGTCCAGCTCGACGCCCAGCCAGGCCGCGTCCCGCATGACCCGCTCACGGATGAGCGCCGCATGCTCGCCGATACCGGCGGTGAACACGATGGCATCCAGCCCGCCCAACGCGGCAGCCAGCGAACCGAGTTCACGCCCGATGCGGTAGACGTACAGATCCACAGCCTCGCGGGCTCGGGCGCTGTCGCTGGCCAGCAGCGTGCGCATGTCCGACGACAGGCCGGACACGCCCAGCAGGCCCGACTCGCTGTAGAGCAGGTGCTCGATCTGGCGGGCATTCAGGCCACGCTCGTCCATCAGCCACAACAGGACACCGGCGTCGATGCTGCCGCAGCGTGTGCCCATGGGCAGCCCTTCCAGCGCCGTGAAGCCCATCGTGCTGGCCACGCTGCGGCCGCCTTGCAGGGCGCACATGCTGGCGCCATTGCCCAGGTGCATGACCACCGTGCGCCCCTTGGCCGCGCGTGCATCCACCTGCGGCAGGCGCGAAGCGATGTACTCGTAAGACAGGCCGTGAAAGCCATAGCGACGCACGCCAGCCTCGTGCAGCTCGTGAGGCAAGGCGAAGCGCGTGGCCACCTCGGGGTTGCCGGCATGGAAGGCCGTGTCGAAACAAGCCACCTGCGGCAGCTGCGGCGCCATCTTGTGCAGGGCCGCCACGGGCGACAGGTTGTGCGGCTGGTGCAAGGGCGCCAGCGGGATCAGGGTGTGCAGCTCGGCCAGCACCGCCTCGCTCAACAACACGGGCTCATGAAAGTGCACCCCACCATGCACGATGCGGTGCCCCACGGCCACCAGGTGATGGCCTTGCAAGTAGGGCGGCAAGGCTTGCAGCAGGTAGGCCAGCGCGGCCTCGTGGTCCAGGTGGGCATCGGGCGCCCAGCGCTGCTCCAGCAGCACGTGGCCATCGTGGGCTTTGGCGATGGCGTGCGCCCCAAGGCCCAGGCCCTCGATCTGCCCATGCAGCAGCGGCTTGAAGGCCTTGGACGTGAAGACAGAAAACTTCAGGCTGGACGAGCCTGCATTGACAACGGCGATCGCGTCGGTCATGGCTGAGGCCTCAGGCGTTGGGCACGGCCTTGGCACGCGCGTGGGCCAACAGCTTGAGCACGGCGGTCGAGGCCAGGCGCGTGCGCACGGAGTCGGCGCGGCTGGTCAGCACGATGGGCACCCGTGTGCCCAGCACGATGCCGGCACTGTCGGCACCGGCCAGATATTGCAGCTGCTTGGCCACCATGTTGCCCGCTTCGATATTGGGCACGACCAGGATGTCGGCCAGCCCCGCCACAGCCGACTCGATGTGCTTGGTCCGGGCGGCCTCCACGCTCACGGCATTGTCGAAAGCCAGCGGCCCGTCCACGATGCCACCGGTGATCTGACCGCGGTCGGCCATCTTGCACAACATGGCCGCGTCGATCGTGGCCTGCATCTCGGGGTTGACGGTCTCGACCGCCGCCAGGATGGCCACGCGCGGTTGGGCCACGCCCAGTACATGCGCCAGGTCGATGGCGTTCTGCACGATGTCGACCTTGTCCTCGATGCTCGGCGAAATGTTCACGGCTGCATCGGTCACCAGCAACATGCGCGGGTAGGTGGGCACATCCATCACGAAGACATGGCTGATGCGTCGGCCCGTGCGCAGCCCTGTGGCTGAGGGCACCACCGCACCCATGAGCTCATCGGTGTGCAGACTGCCCTTCATCAGCGCCTGCACTTCGCCACTGCGGGCCAAGGCCACGGCGCGCTCGGCAGCCGCATGGCTGTGCTCGGTGTCTTCCAGACGGCAGCTTGAAATGTCCCACCCGCCAGCCTTGGCCACGGCTTCGATCTTGGCACGCGGCCCCACGAGAACCGGCTCGATGAGGCCATGCCGCGCGGCCTCCAGGGCCCCCGCCAGCGAATCCGCGTCGCAAGGGTGCACCACGGCGCACGGCACCGGCGGGCTGTCTTCGCAGGCATCAAAGAGTTTGCCGAAAACATCGTTGCGACGCAGGATCACGGCCGGTGGGTCACGCTGGTCCACCGTCTGGTTGCGGGAGGGTGCCGCCACCGTCACGCGACCATTGAGCAGCACGGTTTCGCCACGCGTCACCACGCAATCCATCACCAGGCGATCGGGCGGCTGCTTGTCCACCACCGTGACCTTGGCCACCAACTGGTCACCCATGCTGACCTGCCCTGCGTATTCGAGATGGTGGGCCACGATGGTCGTGCCCGGCCCAGGCAGGCGCCGCTTGAGCACACCGTGGATCAGGGCCTCGGCACTCACGCCCTCGCACACGGGTTCACGCTGGCCAGCAGGCAAGCCGTCAGCGGCCAGCACCGAGGCGTCGCCCGAGACCAGGGCCAGCAGGGCCACATCGTCGCGCGTCACCGCGTGGGCCACTTCCACGCTCGCGCCCACCTTGATCTGGTCGTATGTCAGGTTGCTGAATGAAGTCACGGCGTTCAAATCGTTCATGTCAGGGCCACCCATGTTCTGCGCGCATGGTGACAAGCATAGGACAGGATCCGTGCCGCCAAGGCCCTTGTGCCCGATTCAGAACGCCCGCGTCGACTTGATCAAGGCACTTGTGACCTCGGACAAACTGGGCTCCAGCGCCAGCTCGCTGCGGTTGCGGCCCAGCACCTTGGCGCGGTAGAGCGCCGCTGCCGCGCGTTCCAGTGCCTTGTCAACGGGCTCCAGCGGGGTCATCTCGGCCACCCCCGCCGAAAAGTGCACGCGCAGATCGGGCGCCTGGGGTGGGCCCTCCGCCTTCATGAGGCCGTCGCGCAAGCGGTCCATGGCCACCAGTGCCTGGTCGGCCGTGGTCGCCGTCAACAAGATCAGGAACTCCTCACCACCCCAACGTGCCACCAGGTCCGTATCCCGCAACACCTTGCGAACCTCCTTGGCGAACAGGCGCAAGGCATCGTCCCCGGTGGCCTCGCCATACAGGTCATTGATGCGCTTGAACGCATCGAGGTCGATCAAGGCCAGCACGCTGCCGTCGCCACTGCGTGATTGCAGCTTGAGGTGATGCATGACCATGTCCCGCATGGCCCGACGGTTGAGCAAGCCCGTCATCTCGTCTTTGTCCACCAGGGACTGGATGCGGGCCAGAGCGGCCTCCAGCTCCGTTTTTTGCCTGGCGAGATGCGCCCCCATGTTGGACACCTGCACCCCCAGCAAGGACACGGGCGCCAGGATGGTCAACAACACCATGAAGTGCACCCACTCCACAGCGGGCTCATAGGTTTGAGGCCAGAGCGTCGTCAGGGCCAACATGGTCAATCCCATCACCACCAGCGCCTGGCCTGCGGCCTGCAACTGCACCCGCAACTTCTGGCTCGACATCGCGAACAGCACGATCATGACCTGCAGCGACAGCATGGCGCCTCGCACCGGGCTCATCGCCGCGTAGACGAATGCAGCGCCCAGTTGCGCGAGCAGGATCTGCACGAAAGACAAGGAGGGGTCGCCATACCTCGCGCTCCATCCAGAGCGCAAGGCCAGGTAAGTGCCCGTGGCCACGACCAGGCCGAATAGCTGGCAGAGCCGCACGCCTGTGGGCGGCAGTTGCCACTGCCGCAGCCCGAACTCGCACAACAGGCAGGCCATCGCATAGACAAAGGCAGCCATCAGGGCACGTGAAACGCGCACCCGCAAAGCGGGGTCCGTCCCCAGAACAGCGTCGAGCAGGCGCGCCAGACCAGATGGGAAAGGCGTGTTGGATTCAGGCATGACACATCGGTGTCGGCAAGCTGCGCCCCCGCCTTGAGCGACGACCTGGCCGGTCAACCGCCAAGGGCTCGACGCGCGTGAATGCCGTCACGAAGAATGCCGGCCATCGCTTCACGTCCGCCAACTTTACACAGCGGCACGCCAATGGCGTCAACACACGCTGAAGCCCATGCGTTCAACACGCCATGCGCCACAACATGCCGACCCCGGACGCCCCCAATCTGGCGCGCCGCACCATCCTGACGCTGACGGCAGCCGCCGCGGCGAGCCCCTGCAGCCTGCTGACGGCCTGCGCCAGCGAGCCCCGGCACCCCGACAGCCCGCTCGCAACTACAGCGCGCACAACCAGCATGCCCCTCTCCGATGACCGCTTGTACGTGCTCGTCAACCGCCTCAGCTGGGGCGCCAGCGACACCGAGCTGAACCTGGCACGTCAACTCGGCGCGGCCCGCTACATCGCCCAACAAACCGCCTCGGATCCCCCGGCGGCCATGCCACCCGCCGTGCAAAACCAGATCGACCAGCTGACCATCACGCAAAAGCCACTCCCGGCGCTGCTGGCCGAGCTCGACCCGCTCAAGGATGCCAACGACAAGCAGCCCTATCAGAAGGAGCTCAACCGCCTGGCACGCGAGTCCGCCAGCCGCCACCTGCTGCGCGCCCTGTATTCGCCCCAGCAGCTCCGCGAACACATGAGCTGGTTCTGGTTCAACCACTTCAACGTGCACCAGCACAAGCACAACATCCGGGCCATGCTGGGCGATTACGAAGAGCGCGTACTGCGCCCCCGCGCGTTGGGCCACTTCCGCGACCTGCTGGGCGCCGTGACCCGTCACCCCGCCATGCTGCGTTACCTGGACAACGAACAGAACGCCGCCAACCACCTCAACGAAAACCACGCGCGCGAGTTGCTGGAGCTGCACACCCTGGGCGTGGATGCCGGCTACACCCAACACGACGTGCAGGAACTGGCCCGCGTGCTGACCGGCCACGGCGTGCAACATGGCGACAAGGCACCGCATCTTCGCCACGATTTGGCCGGCCTCTACGTGCGACAAGGCGCCTACGAGTTCAACCCCGCGCGGCACGATTTCGGTGACAAGACCGTGTTGGGGCGGCGCATCCAGGGCCGCGGTGCTGCCGAGCTGGATGAGGTGCTCGACACCCTGGCCAGCCACCCCGCCACGGCCCGCTTCCTGTGCAACAAGATCGCCTGCTTCTTGTTGAGCGACACACCACCGCCCTCGCTCATCCAGCGCATGAGCGAGGCCTTCCTGACCAGCCAGGGCCACATTGGCACCACACTGAACGTGCTGATCCACGCCCCCGAGTTCTCGCAGGCCGCCCCCGGCAAGTTCAAGGACCCGATGCACTACGTGATCTCGGCCTTGCGCGCCGCGTACGACGACAAGGTCATCCGCAACACCACACCCATCGTCAACTGGCTCAACCGGCTGGGCGAAGGCCTCTACAACCGCCAGACGCCCGACGGCTACCCAGCCATGGCGGACGCCTGGTCCAGCTCGGGCCAGATGGCCGTGCGCTTCGAGATCGCCAGAGCCATCGGCACGCACAGTGCAGGCCTGTTCAAATCTGAAGACAGCATCGGCGCGAGCGAACAGGCGGCCTTCCCCCAACTGGCCCGCGTCAGCTACTACCAGTACACCCGCGCGATGCTCGGCCCGGATACCCGCCAGGCGTTGGACAACACCAGCTCTCCCCAGGACTGGAACACCTTGTACCTGTCCGCGCCCGAGTTCATGTACCGCTGATACGCGAGGCCCCCATGCAACGCCGCACCTTCCTGCGTCATGTCTCGGCCAGCTGCGCCGCCAGCGTCGGCGTGGCCGCCCTGCCCCTCAACAGCCGCCTGCTGGCCGCCGCGCCGGACGCGCCGCGCTTCCTGCTGGTTTTCCTTCGCGGTGGTTACGACGCCCTCAGCCTGCTCGTGCCAGCCGGCAACAGCTTCTACCAGGAGGTCCGCCCACACATCGCGATCCCCATGGCGGCAGGCGAACAGGCGGGCGCCATCCCCCTGACTGCCCAGTGGGCCCTGCATCCTGCCGTGGAAGCAGCGCTGCGCCCGCTGTTGCAAGCCAGACAGCTCAGCTTCATCCCCTTTGCCGGCACCGACGACACCTCGCGCAGCCACTTCGAGACACAAGACAGCATCGAGCTGGGGCAACCGACGGGACGGCAGCGCAGCTTCCAGTCGGGCTTTCTCAACCGGCTGGCATCGGTGCTGACCGGCAGCCCGGCCATGTCCTTCACCGACCAGTTACCCACGGCGTTTCGCGGGCCTGTCGACGTCGCCAACACCTCGCTCAAAGGCCAGCTCAAAAACAGCCTGAGCCAGCCACTCCAGTCTGCACTGGCTGGCATGTACCAACACCACCCTCTGGGCGCCAAAGTGCGCGAAGGCTTCGAGGTTCGCCAGGAAGTCGGACAGGACATGGCCAGTGAAATGGAAGCCGCCAGCCGCAACGCCGTGTCCACCAACGGCTTCGAGCAAGAGGCGCGCCGCATGGCCAGACTCATGCGCGAGCGCTACGCCCTTGGCTTTGTCGATGTGGGCGGCTGGGACACCCACGTCGGCCAGGGTCAGCTCACGGGCTACCTTGCCACCCGCCTGGGCCAACTCGCCAGCGGCCTGGCCGGTTTCGCCGACGAAATGGGCAGCAGCATGTGGAAGCAGACCACCGTGCTGGTCATCAGCGAATTCGGCCGCACCATGCGAGAAAACGGCAACCGTGGCACGGACCACGGCCACGGCAGTGTCTACTGGGCGCTGGGCGGCGGGTTGCGCGGCCAGCCGGTGCTGGGCGAACAAACCAGCATCGAGCCGCGCGCGCTCTTCCAGAACCGCGATCTGCCCGTGCTCAACGACTACCGCGCCACGCTGGCCGGCCTGTTCCAGCGCCAGTACGGCCTGTCGGCTTCGGACATCGACAAGGTCTTCCCCGCCTGCCAGGCGCGCGACATCGGCCTGATCTGAGCGCTGGCGAGGCCGTGGCACCGCTTACCCCCTGACCGAGGGGTGTCTTCAGGGCGCCTTACCTGCCCCACGCGCCACGTTTTGTCTTCGGATGCCATTCCCGCCTCCCGCGTCAATCAACCCGTTCTTACTATCTTCTCCACAGATGCATGTCATCTGCTGGTGCTGATGTTGCGCCGGATGTAAACCTTACCTACCGAGGCTGACAATGACCCGTTCCTTCCAGAAGACCTTGATTGCCACCGCCCTGCTGACCACCCTGGGTGCCCAGGCGGCCACCGTGACCGTCGCGGCTGGCGACACCTACAAAGGACTGACGTTCACCGGCGCCGACACGATCTCCTTCAGCACCGACCTGCTGGGTGCACTGGACACCGGCAAGGTGGTGCTCAGCCCCATCAACGGCGCCACTGGCGTCGTCCAGAAGGACGCCGACGGCTTCTACACCCAGGCTGACATCACGGCCAAGCTGAAGTCCTTCGACATCAACGACAGCACCAACCGCATCCTGAACGCCTACAGCGTGGGCGGCTCCAACCAGACCTCCCCCGCACTCAAGAGCGTGTCCAGCGGCGGCTTCGTCACCATCGGTGACCTCTGGAGCGACCGTACCGCCAAGGCTGTGCACGGCACGCTCACCGGCGGCAACGGCGTGGGCACCATCAACGACATGATCATCTGGAACATCGCCACCATCCAGGGTGACAGCCCCCTCATCGCTGCCGGCAACTACACCACCACCTTTTCGGGCCTGACCGTGACGAGCACCGCTTTCGACGCCATCTCCAAATCGCTGGGCTTGCTGACACTGGGCAAGAGCGCGTTGTCGGGCGTCTCCGACTTTGGCACCATCACCTCGCGCCTGACCGTGACCGCCGTCACCCCGGCTGTTCCGGAACCCGCCACCTACGCCATGATGGGCCTTGGTATGATCGGCATGGCCATCGCCGCACGTCGCCGCCGCGGCTGACAATCCGTGAACCAGGTCGCAACGGGCCTGGTGTTTTTTTCGCTGCTTGACGTGGTTCATGGCGCGAGCGAGCCTTCTTGAGGCAAGCTCGCGTTGTCGTTTCCAGGTCCTTGTATCGATCCGATGATCCCACTGCGCGCGTTGATGTTTCCGATCCAGTATCAGGAGGTCGGCGAAGCGTTCATGCGCGCCAAAGGCGTGAGTGCGCCGACGTCGGCTGAATGGCTGGCCACACTGGGCGTGGACCCGGTTCTAGGCAGCGATGCCCCCGACGTCCCCCCCGGCTTTGTGCACGGCGAACACTTCGCTGCCCTCTTGCGCGTCCTGTCGCGACACTGCAGCGACGACCGCGCCCACAGCGAGCAGATCCTCGAATGCTTTCCCGTCTCCGCGCATGGCCCGCTGGGCCTGCTGGCCATCGTGGCCACCAACATGCGCGAGTGCATCGACTATGCCGTCCAGTTCGGGCCCCTGGTCATGCCCGCCTTTGGATTGCGCGTGGAGATCATCGACCATCAGGTTCACATGATCTTCGAACGGCGCGCCGATTTTGGCGAGCTCAACAACCTCATCACCGAACTCACCCTGGGTTGCTACGGCCAGTTCAAGAACTACGCAGACACGCCGCGCCCGGATGGTGACTACTACTTCCGGCACCAGCCAGATGGTGTGCCGATGTACATCCCCGGTACGCCACCACGCTGCATCCACTACGGTTGCCGCGAAGACAAACTGGTGTTCCCTGAGGAATTCCTCGATCGCCCGCTGATCATGACCAGCAAGGGCTCGCGCAACGCGCTGGAAAGCGTGCTGAAGGAGCAGGTGGCGGTGCTCGCCCCTCAGCGCCCCTTCACCCACAAGGTTCGCCAGCTCATCCAGAACGACGTTCACGCCGGCCGCCCCAGTGAGCTGGCTTCGGTGGCCGAGCGGCTGGCGTTGTCTTCGCGCACCCTGAGCCGTCGATTGCAGGAAGAGGCATGTACATTCGCCCAGTTGAACGCGCAGGTCCGCATCGAGCATGCCAAGGCGCAACTGCTGCACACCAACAAGCCCGTGTCCCAGATTGCACAAGAAGCCGGTTTCAACGAGGTCGGCAGCTTCAGCCGAGCCTTCAAACGGGCTTACGACAAGACGCCATCGGAAATGCGCGCAACGCCGCTGGCCGGCTGAACCCACCCGAAGTCGCCGCGCAGGCAAAATGAAAAAGGCCCTCACACGGTGGGCCTTTTCTTTGCTTGGTTGCGGGGGCCGGATTTGAACCAACGACCTTCGGGTTATGAGCCCGACGAGCTACCAGACTGCTCCACCCCGCGTCAGATGCGGTGTTCCGGCTTGCATGAGGCCTCTGGAAGACCTGCCGGTGATCAACGAAGCTTGGGTCTCTTGACCATTGCTTTGTCGACTTGAATTTGGTTGCGGGGGCCGGATTTGAACCAACGACCTTTGGGTTATGAGCCCAACGAGCTACCAGACTGCTCGGTCTTGACTGGTGGTGCAGGCACCACCGAATCAGCTGAACTTATTCAGCAGCGCCTTCAGTGGCGGCTTCTTCCGTACGCTCAACCAGTTCCATGTAGGCCATGGGGGCGTTGTCGCCCACGCGGAAGCCCATCTTCAGGATGCGGGTGTAGCCACCAGGACGCTTCGCAAAGCGAGGGCCCAGGACGTTGAACAGCTTGACCACGTTGTCGCGGTTACGCAGACGGTCGAAAGCCAGACGCTTGTTGGCCAGCGTGGGTTCCTTGGCCAGGGTGATCAGCGGCTCGACAACGCGGCGCAGTTCCTTGGCCTTGGGTACGGTGGTCTTGATGGCTTCATGCTCGATCAGCGAGTTGGCCATGTTGCGCAGCATCGCCAGACGGTGCGACGAAGTGCGGTTCAGTTTACGGAGTCCATTTCCGTGACGCATGGTGCTAGTCCTTTCCTTATAAAACCGACGGCCGTTTCAAGGTACCGCCGGGTGCACCGGATGACTCTTCGAGCCATCCACCTTCAAAAATACAAAATTTCTCTGGCAACGCCACCTACCCGATCCAGCGGCAGCCGCAGATCCAGCTTTGCTGGGCTGCTGGCTGCGCCCCCTTGAGGGGGCCGCCGAAGGCGGTAGGGGGTGGGCTAAATCAACGCTTGTCCAGACCTTGGGGAGGCCAGGCTTCCAGGCGCGAACCCAGGGCCAGACCACGGGAAGCCAGAACTTCCTTGATCTCGTTGAGCGACTTGCGACCCAGATTGGGGGTCTTGAGCAACTCGGTCTCGGTACGCTGGATCAGGTCGCCGATGTAGTAGATGTTTTCGGCCTTCAGGCAGTTGGCCGAACGCACCGTCAGTTCCAGCTCGTCAACAGGGCGCAGCAGGATCGGATCGAAGTTCTGAGCCGACTTGGCAGGCGCGTCGAACGCGGCGATCTCGCTGCCTTCCAGTTGTGCGAACACAGCGAGCTGCTCCACCAGAATCTTGGCCGAAGCACGGATCGCTTCCTCAGGCGAGATGGCGCCGTTGGTCTCGATTTCCATGACCAGCTTGTCCAGATCGGTACGCTGTTCCACGCGGGCGCTTTCGACCGTGTAGCTCACGCGGCGAACCGGCGAGAAAGAAGCGTCCAGCACGATGCGGCCAATGGCCTTGCTCGACTCTTCGCCATAGCGACGGATGTTGCCGGGCACATAGCCACGACCCTTTTCCACCTTGATCTGCATGTCCAGCTTGCCGCCTTGCGACAGATGGGCAATCACGTGACCGGGGTTCACGATCTCCACGTCATGAGGCGTCTGGATGTCGGCTGCCGTGACGGGGCCTTCGCCGTCCTTGCGCAGCACCAGGGTGACTTCGTCGCGGTTGTGCAGACGGAACACGACACCCTTGAGGTTCAGCATGATGTGAACCACATCTTCTTGAACGCCATCAATGGCCGAGTACTCGTGGAGCACGCCAGCGATGGTGACTTCCGTGGGCGCGAAACCGACCATCGACGACAACAGCACGCGGCGCAGCGCGTTGCCGAGGGTGTGGCCATAGCCCCGCTCGAATGGTTCGAGCGTGACCTTGGCGCGGTGACCGCCGAGCGGTTCCACCTGGATGGCTTTGGGTTTCAGCAAATTGGTTTGCATGAGGTCTTCCTGTCAATACCCTCGGCTCGTTACACCGATAAGGCTGCTGGACCAACCGGAGCACATGCTCCGGCCCTGAAATACAAATGCACAAGGCCACGCGACACGACTCGACAAGCCGTGAAGCGCAGCCAATGCGTGCATCAACGAGAATACAATTCGACGATCAGCGATTCGTTGATGTCGGAACCGAACTCATCGCGGTCCGGGGTCTTCTTGAAAACGCCTTCCAGCTTGGCGCCGTCAACAGAAACCCAGCCGGGCAGGCCGATGGATTCGGCCAGCTTGTAAGCTTCTTGCACGCGGACTTGCTTCTTGGCCTTTTCGCGCACAGCCACCACGTCGTTGGCCTTGACCAGGTACGACGGGATGTTCACGACCTGACCGTTCACGACCACACCCTTGTGGCCCACCAGCTGGCGAGCTTCAGCGCGGGTGGAGGCAAAGCCCATGCGGTACACCACGTTGTCCAGACGCGATTCCAGCAGCGACAGCAGGTTCGAGCCGGTGTTGCCCTTGCGGCGCTCGGCTTCGGCGAAGTAGCGGCGGAATTGCTTCTCCAGCACGCCGTACATGCGCTTGACCTTCTGCTTTTCACGCAGTTGCAGGCCGAAGTCGGAGGTGCGCGAACCAGAGGTGCGGCCGTGTTGACCAGGCTTGGTGTCGAACTTGGCCTTGTCGCTGATGGGGCGACGGGCGCTCTTGAGGAACAGGTCGGTGCCTTCGCGGCGGGCCAGTTTGGCCTTGGGTCCGAGGTAACGTGCCACTTTTCGTGTCCTTGTAATCAATCTGACGCCGGGGCCGTACAACACGGTTGACCGACGCGAGTCTGGCGAAACAAAATCGCACAGACGGTGGGCTTCAAATCAAGGTGACGCTTCAACGACAGCGGCCAGACAAAAGTCCATCGCCCACCATCACGCACCACCGCAGAGAACTTGCGATTATAGCAAGCTGCGCGCGTGCCTGTACATCACTGCCAAGCAGTTTTGTCAAGATCCCGCAACGCACAAACCCCGCACACCTTGTCGCCAAGGTAAGCGAGGTCGACATCTGGCCAAGTTTCCCTGGCCAGACAGCATCAACGCATCAGATGCGACGACGCTTTTGAGGACGGCAACCGTTGTGAGGAACGGGCGTCACGTCGGAGATGGAGTTGATGCGGATGCCCAGCGAAGCCAGCGCGCGCACCGAAGACTCACGACCAGGACCAGGGCCCTTGATCTCGACGTCCAGATTCTTGATGCCTTGTTCTTGAGCAGCGCGGCCAGCCACTTCAGCGGCCACCTGGGCTGCGAAAGGCGTGGACTTGCGGGAGCCCTTGAAACCTTGACCACCCGACGAAGCCCAGGACAGTGCATTGCCCTGACGGTCGGTGATGGTGATGATGGTGTTGTTGAACGAGGCGTGCACGTGGGCGATGCCGTCCTCAATGTTCTTGCGGACCTTCTTGCTCACACGACGGGCAGCGCTGTTCGCAGGTGCTTTAGCCATGATGTCTTTCTCTTGAACTCAGCAATTTGCCCAGATCACTTCTTGCCAGCGATCGCCTTGCGCGGACCCTTGCGAGTACGAGCGTTCGTGCGAGTGCGTTGGCCGCGCAGCGGCAGGCCACGGCGGTGACGGAAGCCGCGATAGCAGCCCAGGTCCATCAGTCGCTTGATATTCATCGAGAGCTCGCGGCGCAGGTCACCTTCAATGGTGAGCTTGCCCACTTCTTCACGAATCTTTTCCAGGTCGCCGTCAGTCAATTCCTTGATCTTCTTGTCGAAGGGAATGCCTGCAGCCGTGCAGATTTTCTGCGCGGTGGTGCGACCAATGCCGTAGATCGAAGTCAGACCGATTTCGGTATGCTTGTGCGGCGGAATGTTGATGCCAGCAATACGTGCCATAACTGTCCTCTGAACGCGTGTGTCGTCGCCGGGTCAGGCGATCAGCCTTGACGCTGCTTGTGACGGGGGTCGGTGCAGATCACGCGAACCACGCCCTTGCGGCGGATGATTTTGCAATTACGGCACATCTTCTTGACGGATGCCGAGACTTTCATGGTCTTCTCCTGAACCGTTGATTCAACAACGGAAATTCGCCCACGTTTCCGGGGTCACCAAAACTTCAGCTCACTTCGCCCGGAACACGATGCGAGCACGACTCAAATCGTACGGCGTGAGTTCCACAGTCACTTTGTCTCCTGGCAGGATCCGGATGTAGTGCATCCGCATTTTGCCTGAGATGTGACCAAGGACCACATGCCCATTTTCAAGCTTCACCCGAAAAGTTGCGTTGGGGAGGTTCTCGAGGATCTCACCCTGCATCTGTATGACGTCATCTTTCGCCATTTTCGAGTGGTGTGCCGGATAGCCGGCACGCTTCAGTTGAGCACGAGGAACTCGGGCAGCAGGCACACGGCCGTGATGTAAACAGCACCTGCCAGGGTCAGACGGGCGAGGATCTTGTCGATGTAACGCGCAGTCTGGTCGCCGGGGCGGATACCAGGAATGAATGCACCACTCTTCTTCAGGTTGTCTGCTGTTTCACGGCTGTTGAACACCAGGGCCGTGTAGAAGAAGCAGAAGAAGACAATGGCAACGGAATACAGAATCACGTAGATCGGTTGACCGGGGGACAACATGCTGGCGATGTCCTTCAGCCAGCGCATGCTGTCGCCTGTGGCGAACCAACCCACAGCGGTCGTCGGCAACAGGATGATCGACGACGCAAAGATCGGGGGAATCACACCAGCCATGTTGATCTTCAAGGGCAGGTGCGACGATTGACCACCGTACACACGGTTGCCAACCTGGCGCTTGGCGTAGTTGACCAGGATCTTGCGCTGGCCGCGTTCGACAAACACCACGAAGTAGGTCACCAGAACCACCAGCGCCACGATGAAGATGGCTGCCGGGATGCTCATGGCACCCGTGCGAATCAGCTCAAACAAGCCACCCATCGCATTGGGCAGACCTGCAGCGATACCGCCGAAAATCAGGATCGAGATACCGTTACCCAGACCACGCTCGGTGATCTGTTCACCCAGCCACATCAGGAACATCGTGCCGGCCGTCAGGCTGATCACGGTGGTCATGCGGAAACCGAAGCCGGGGTTGATCACCAGACCGGCCGTGCCTTCCAAGGCAACCGCGATACCGAAGGACTGGAAAATGGCCAGGCCGACAGTAGCGTAACGGGTGTATTGCGTCGTCTTGCGACGACCTGCCTCACCCTCTTTCTTGAGCTGCTCAAGGTGAGGGATCACGTAGCCCATCATCTGCATGATGATGGACGACGAGATGTAAGGCATGATGCCCAGCGCGAACACGGTGAAGCGCGACAGCGCGCCGCCCGAGAACATGTTGAACAGACTCAGGATGCCGCCCTGCTGCCCCTTGAACAACTGCTGCAGCTGAGACGGATCGATACCAGGCACGGGCACATGGGCACCGATGCGGTAGACGACCAGCGCCAGCAGCAGGAAAGTCAGACGACGTTGCAGGTCGCCGAACTTGCCGCTTTGAGCCAGTTGAGTGGGAGAAGTTGCCACGCTTGAGTCCGTTTAGATTCTGACGTTCTTACTGGGCCAAAAGGCTTATTCAGCCAGCGAGCCACCTGCGGCTTCGATTGCAGCCTTGGCGCCGGCGGTCGCGCCGATACCCTTGAGCACAACCTTGGCAGTCAGTTCGCCCGACTTGATGACCTTGACGACCTTGGCGATCTGAGGGATCAGACCAGCGGCCTTCAGGGACAGCACGTCGACTTCGGCAGCGCCCAGAGCTTGCAGTTCGCCCAGAGTGATCTCGGCGTTGTACTTCAGCAGGTGCGACTTGAAACCGCGCTTGGGCAGGCGGCGTTGCAGCGGCATTTGACCGCCTTCGAAACCGACCTTGTGGTAGCCGCCCGAACGCGACTTCTGACCCTTGTGACCGCGACCAGCGGTCTTGCCCAGACCGGAGCCGATGCCGCGGCCGACACGGCGCTTGGCATGCTTGGCGCCTTCAGAAGGCTTGATGGTATTGAGTTGCATGGTATTCCCCAAAGCTGTGGTGGTTTAGACCACCACGACCATGTAGCGGACCTTGTTGATCATGCCGCGCACAGCAGGCGTGTCTTCCAGGACGCGGGTGCCGTTCAGACGGCGCAGACCCAGACCGGCCACAGTGGCACGGTGGTCGGCACGGGTGCCGATGGGGCTGCGAACCAGCTTGACGGTGACAGTTTTCTTTTCGCTCATGTCAGCTCTCCGACGATCAGTTGAAGATTTCTTCAACAGTCAGACCGCGCTTGGCAGCGACTTCGGCCGGGGTCGTTGCCTTGTTCAGGGCATCGAACGTGGCGCGAACCATGTTGTAAGGGTTGCTGGAACCGAGGCTCTTGGCGACCACGTCGGTGATGCCCAGAACTTCGAACACAGCGCGCATCGGGCCACCAGCGATGATGCCGGTACCGGCAGGAGCCGGAGCCAGCAGCACCTTGGCTGCACCGTGCTCGCCCACCAGGTTGTGGTGAACGGAACCGTTCTTCAGGGGGACCTTGACCATGTTGCGACGAGCCTGGTCCATGGCCTTTTGAACAGCCAGCGGCACTTCACGCGCCTTGCCCTTGCCCATGCCAACGCGGCCATCGCCATCGCCAACAACGGTCAGAGCTGCGAAGCCCATGATCCGGCCGCCCTTGACCACCTTGGTCACGCGGTTCACCTGGATCATCTTCTCGCGCAGACCGTCGTCACGACCTTCGTCTGCTACCTTGGGTTGAAAC
>JACPOH010000046.1 GCA_016185075.1 Aquabacterium sp.
CCGCCATGGGCAAACTGGCGCACATCGGTTATTCGCCGTATTGCGTGCCCACCAGTATGGGCGATGTGAAGTGCGTGGTGGTCAACGAAGCTTTGCGCGATATCGAGCCCATGGCCTGGGATTTCGTGATGAATTTCGCGCGCGACAATGACTTGCAAGTCGTGGAGGCCTGCCTCTTGCCCGACGCGCGACGCTGATCCCCGGGTCTGTGCTGTCCGGTGCTGCATCCGGGCGCAAAAAAGCCCGCACGAAGCGGGCTTTTCAGTTTGGGCGAACCCTGATCAGGCGGCGATGGCCTTGATCTTGGCCGACAGGCGGCTCTTGTGGCGAGCGGCCTTGTTCTTGTGGAAGATGCCCTTGTCGGCGATCGAGTCGATCACGCTTTGAGCGGTCTTGAAGGCGTCAGAGGCCTTGGCCTTGTCGCCAGCTTGCACAGCCTTGAGCACGCTCTTGATGGCGGTGCGGAACTTCGAACGCAGGGCCGAGTTGGCGGCGTTCAGCTTGACGTCTTGACGAGCGCGCTTGCGGCCCGAAGCAATACGGACGGTCTTTTTGGCTTTGGATGCAGATGCCATGATTTTCGGGCCCTGCGAATGCCTGACTGACGCAGGCTTTGATCACCCGCGATCGCCAATTCGCACCCCACAGGGCCAAGTTGGTTGGAAAGCCAGAGATTATAGCCTGCCCGTTCGGGCTTGCCAAGCCTGGGGCGGGGGCTTCCTATAATGCCCGGATGAGTTTGCTGAAATCCGCGTCCATCGTTTCCATGCTGACCCTGGCGTCACGCATCACCGGCCTGGTTCGGGAGTTGCTGATTGCGGCGGCTTTTGGCGCCAGCGCCACCACCGATGCGTTCAACGTGGCGTTTCGCATTCCGAATTTGCTGCGGCGGCTGTTCGCAGAGGGCGCGTTCTCGCAGGCTTTTGTGCCTATCCTGGCCGAAAGCCGTGCCAAAAATGGCGATCAGGCCACGCATGACCTGGTCAACGCGGTCGGCACGGTGCTGTTCGGCGTGTTGTCCATCGTGTGTGTGCTGGGCGTGGTTGGCGCGCCTTTCGTGGTCTGGGCCATGGCCTCCGGCCTGAAGGAAAGCGGGGGCTTCGACGCTGCCGTGGTCATGACGCGCTGGATGTTCCCCTACATCGGCTTCATGTCGCTGGTGGCGCTCAGTGCCGGCATCCTCAACACCTGGAGCCGTTTCGCTGTGCCGGCGGTCACGCCCGTTCTGCTCAACCTGTCGGTGATCGGCGCGGCCATCTTTGTGGCGCCGTTGTTCAAGGCCCACGGGGTCGAGCCGGTGTTCGCACTGGCGGTCGGCGTGATGATCGGTGGCGCGCTGCAATTGGGCGTGCAGGTGCCGGCCTTGCTCAAGATCGGCATGATCCCGCGCATTGGCTTGACACTGGCAGCCTGGCGCAAGGCCAGGGCGCACCCCGGCGTGGGCCGTATCCTGCGCCAGATGGCCCCTGCGGTGCTGGGGGTGTCGGTGTCGCAGGTGTCGCTGCTCGTCAACACCCAGATCGCCTCGCACCTGGGGGCCGGGGCCGTGTCCTGGCTGACGTACGCCGATCGCCTGATGGAGTTCCCCACGGCCATGCTGGGCGTGGCACTGGGCGTGGTGCTGCTGCCCCAATTGTCGCGTGCACAAGCCAGCGGTGACCAGGTGCAGTTTTCAGCCCTGCTGGACCGTGGCCTGCGCCTGGTGCTGCTGCTGGCGCTGCCCTGCGCCGTGGCCTTGCTGGTGTTTGCCAAGCCGCTGGTGGCGGTGCTCTATCACTATGGGCACTTCAACCCCAATGACGTCAAGCAGACGGTGCTGGCCCTGTCTTGTTATGGCGTGGGCCTGATGGGGCTGATCGGGGTGAAGGTGCTGGCGCCTGGCTTCTATGCGACCCAGGACATCAAGACGCCGGTGCGCATCGGCATCGCCGTGCTGGTGATCACGCAGATCTTCAACGCGATCTTTGTACCTTATCTGGGCCATGCTGGTCTGGCCTTGTCCATCGGCCTGGGCTCGCTGGTCAATTCCGGCTGGCTGCTGACCGGCTTGCGCCGGGCGGGGCGTTATCAACCATCGCCGGGTTGGGCCGGCTTCAGTGTGCGCGTGGTGGTCGCCACGGCCTTGTTGGGGGCGGGCTTGTGGGTGGCTGCGGAGCGCATCGACTGGATCGGGCTGCACGCGCACACCTTCTTGCGCATCGGGGCCTTGGCCGCCTGCATGTTGGCCGCCGCCGTGGTGTACTTCGGCACCTTGATGGCATCAGGCCTGAACCTGAAGCAGGCGATCAAGGGTTGACCGCTGTGGGCTGACTGCTCACATCAGCGAACGTACCAGCTCGATCGCCTCTTCCACGCGGTCCACGGCGTGGATGGTCAGGCCCTCGATGGGCTTTTTGGGCGCGTTGGCCTTGGGCACCACCGCAATCGAGAAGCCCAGCTTGGCGGCCTCCTTCAGACGGTCCTGGCCGCGTGGGGCAGGGCGCACTTCGCCGGCCAGGCCCACTTCACCAAAGGCGATGAAGCCTTTGGGCAGCGCGCGGCCACGCAGGCTGCTCTGGATGGCCAGCAACACGGCCAGGTCGGCCGCCGGCTCGCTGATGCGCACGCCGCCCACAGCGTTCACGAACACATCCTGATCGAAGCAGGCCATGCCGGCGTGGCGGTGCAGCACGGCCAGCAGCATGGCCAGGCGGTCGCGCTCCAGGCCCACGCTCAGGCGGCTGGGGCTGGGGCCACCCGAGTCCACCAGGGCCTGGATCTCGACCAGCAAAGGGCGCGTGCCCTCCAGTGTGACCAGCACGCATGAGCCGGGCACCGGTTCACTGTGCGTGGACAGGAAGATGGCGCTGGGGTTGGTCACACCCTTGAGGCCCTTGTCCGTCATGGCGAACACGCCGATCTCATTGACAGCACCAAAACGGTTCTTGATGGCGCGGATCAGGCGGAAGCTGCTGTGCGTGTCACCTTCGAAGTACAGCACCGTGTCCACGATGTGCTCCAGCACGCGCGGGCCGGCCAGGGCGCCTTCCTTGGTGACGTGGCCCACCAGCACCATGGTGCAGCCACTGGATTTGGCGACCCGGGTCAGGTGTGCCGCGCATTCGCGCACTTGCGCCACCGAGCCGGGCGCCGAGGTGAGCTGGTCCGAGAACACGGTCTGGATCGAGTCGATCACGCAGAAGGCCGGCTTTTCGTCTTGCAGCGTGGTGATGATGTTTTCCAGCTGGATCTCGGCCTGAACGCGCACGTGCGAGCCGTCCAGCCCCAGCCGTTTGGCGCGCAGGGCCACCTGGGCACCGCTTTCTTCACCGGTCACGTACAGCACGGGCATCTGGCGTGACAGGGCGTCCAGCGCCTGCAGCAGCAAGGTGGACTTGCCAATGCCCGGATCGCCGCCAATCAGCACCACGCCACCGGCCACGATGCCGCCGCCCAGCACGCGGTCCAGCTCTTCCAGCCCGGTGGGTGTGCGCGAGACGTCAGCCGCTTCGATCTCCGACAGCGTGGTGACCGGTTGCGCCGCGTTCAGCCCGCGGGCCAGGGCCTGCATGCGGTTCTTGCCCGCAGCCGGCTCGGCGCGTGTTTCTTCCAGGGTGTTCCAGGCGTTGCAGCTGGGGCACTTGCCCAGCCACTTCGGGCTGATGCCTCCGCATTCGCTGCAGGTGTAGACGGTTTTTTCCTTGGCCATGCCGACATTGTCGGGCATGGCTCACGTGGCCTCAGGCGGGGCGGATGCGTCAGCCCGCTGCCTGGCCGCTCTCGGCCTGGATGGCCTTGAAGCGCTGATCCAGTTCCTGGCGCAACTGGCGGCGTAACTTGGCCGCGTTGAAACGGCGGACTTCATCGGATGTGGCCGGCGTCAGCGGCGTCACCGGCGTGGGTTTGGAGGCGTCGTCCACGGCTACCATGGTGAAGAAGCAGCTCTGGGCGTGGCGCACCACCTGCGTACGGATGTTTTCGGCGATCACCTTGATGCCGATCTCCATGGACGAGGTGCCGGTGTAGTTGACCGACGCCAGGAAGGTGACCAGCTCGCCCACGTGGATCGGCTGGCGGAAGGTGACCTGGTCCACGGACAGCGTCACCACATAGCAGCCGGCATAGCGGCTGGCACAGGCGTAGGCCACCTGGTCCAGCAACTTGAGGATGGTGCCCCCGTGCACATTGCCCGAGAAGTTGGCCATGTCCGGTGTCATCAGCACCGTCATGCGCAGTTGGTGGCGTTGGTGGTCGATGTCCATGTGTCGTTCCGCAGCGATGTCCATTGTTGTGCAAGCAATCAAAAAGCACCAGTCAGACGCAAGGAGTGTGCCGAACTGGTGCTTGATGGCGGAATGGCCGCGCCATTTTGGTGGCGGGCAGGATCAGGGGAAGGGATGGTTGAGTACCTGAACCGGCACGCGGGGCGAGACTGCACACATCAGCTCGTAGCCGATGGTGCCGCAGCGGTGGGCCACCTCGTCAATGGACAGTCGCGCCGCGTGATCCCCGTGGTTGGGCGCGATGCCCCACAGTGTCACCGGGCTGCCCATCTGGGCTTCGGGCAGGTGGCTCAGGTCCACGCACATCATGTCCATGGACACGCGGCCGACGACGCCGGTGCGCTGCCCGTTGACCAGCACCGGGGTGCCGTCCGGGGCATGCCGGGGGTAACCATCGGCATAACCACAGGCCACCACGCCGATGCGCATGGGCCTGTCCGCCGTGAAGCGGCTGCCATAGCCCACGGTGTCGCCGGCTTCCAGATGCTGGATGCCGATGATCTTTGATTGCAGCGTCATGGCTGGCTTGAGGCCCCAGTGCCGGGCATCGTGCTCGGGGTAGTCGGGCGCGGCGCCATACAGCATCACGCCGGGGCGCACCCAGTCACCGCGCACCGCCGGGTCTTGCGCGTGGCGCAAGGTGGCGGCGCTGTTGCACAGGCTGCGCTCGCCGCTGAGGTCGCCAGCATGCTGCTGAAACAGCGCCACCTGGTGCGCGATGCCACGCGGGTTGTCGGCATCCGAAAAGTGCGTCATCAGCGAGACCTCGTCCACCTGGGGCAGGGCGCTGAGGCGGGCCCAGGCATTTCGGAAGGCGTGGGGCTTGAAACCCAGGCGGTTCATGCCCGTGTTCATCTTGAGGAACACGCGGTGCGGCCACTCCGTCTTGTGGGCGGCCAGCCAGTCGATTTGCTCGTCACAGTGCACCACGTGCCACAGACCCAGGCGCGAGCACCACTCGAGGTCGCGCGCGTCAAACACGCCTTCGAGCAACAGGATGGGGCCGCGCCAGTCCAACTCGCGCAGCTTCTTCGCCTCGGCGATGTCCAGCAGGGCAAAACCGTCGGCAGCGCGCAGCCCCTCGTAGACACGCTGCAGACCGTGCCCGTAGCCGTTGGCCTTGACCACGGCCCAGACGCTGGCGTCAGGGGCGCATTCACGCGCGCGCTGCAGGTTGTGGTGGAGGGCGTCGAGGTGGATCAGGGCTTCAAGCGGGCGCGGCATGGGCGTCATTTTGCCAGCCTCGCCAAGTCGGGCTTGCCTGGCCCCCGTTTGCGTGGCACCCGTGCTGGAATCCTTGCGTCCGCCGGCATGGCAGCTGGGCGCCGTGCTATAACCGGCGGCCTTTGATGTGATCAACGAGCTTTTGGCGCGGACATGTCTTTCAGGCAGGATTTGAATCGATCAGATATGAACCTTCCCGACGCTCGCGCATGAAAAAAGGCTTTTTCACGATCATGGCGGCGCAGTTTTTCAGCTCGCTGGCCGATAACGCCTTGCTGGTTGGCGCGATTGAACTGCTGAAGACCTCG
Source organism: Aquabacterium sp. (assembly GCA_016185075.1). Classification (GTDB taxonomy): domain Bacteria; phylum Pseudomonadota; class Gammaproteobacteria; order Burkholderiales; family Burkholderiaceae_C; genus Aquabacterium. Next base: position 5,795 of record JACPOH010000046.1, read on the forward strand.
AACGCGCCCGCATGGCAGATGCCTTTTCTGGCACCCATGTTCGCGCTGTTTTATGTGGTGCTGGCGCCGTTTGTGGGGGCGTTCGCCGACGCTTTGCCCAAGGGCAAGGTCATGTTCCTGTCCAACAGCATCAAGGTGGTCGGCTGCCTGCTGATGCTGTTCGGCCTGCACCCTCTGCTGGCCTACGCCGTGGTGGGGCTGGGGGCTGCGGCCTACTCGCCGGCCAAGTACGGCATCCTCACGGAACTGCTACCGCCTTCCCAGTTGGTGAAAGCCAATGGCTGGATCGAGGGCCTGACGGTGGCGTCCATCATCCTGGGGGTGCTGCTGGGTGGGCAACTGGTGGGTGCCAAACTGTCCTCCGTGCTCTTGGGCTTTGACTTCCCGGTGATCGACACGGGCGTGACCCAGCCCTGGCAAGCGGCTGTGTCGTCCATGATTTTGTTGTACATCATCGCGGCCTTGTTCAACCTGCGCATCCCGCGCACGGATGCGGTGCTGCAACCCATGAGCGGCAACCTCATGGAGTTGCTGCGTGACTTCTGGCAGTGCAATGCCCGCCTGTGGAAAGACAAGCTCGGGCAGATCTCGCTGGCCAGCACGACGCTGGTGTGGGGGGTGTCGGGCAACATGCGCGTGATCGTGTTCCCGTGGGCCGCCGCCGCGCTGGGGTATTCGACCACCCAGGCGTCGTCGCTTGCAGGGGTGGTGGTGCTCGGCACGGCCGTGAGCGCCGTGGTGGCGTCGGTGTCGATGCGGCTGGACCTGGCCACCAAACTCCTCCCGCTTGGCGTGCTGATGGGGGTGCTGATGCTGGGGCTGAACGTCATTTCCAGCCTGGCCGTGGCCGTGCCCTTCCTGATCCTGCTGGGTGCCACCGTGGGTTACCTGGTGGTGCCGATGAACGCCTTGTTGCAGCACCGTGGTCACAACCTGATGGGAGCCGGGCGCTCCATCGCGGTGCAGAACTTCAACGAGCAGGCCTGCATCCTGGCGCTGGGCGGCTTGTATGCCGGCGGCACCTCCATGGGCCTGTCTGCCTTCGGTGCGATCACGGTGTTTGGTTTGGTGGTGGCGTCCATCATGGGGCTCATTACCTTGTGGCATCGCCGCAATACCATCGTGCACAAGGACGAGGTGGATCAGCTGATGGCGCTGGCGCGCAGCGACGGTCATTCGCACCATTGATCACCGACGGCAACAGAGATTTACAAAGTCGCGTCGGCCAGATCCGCCGGTGATCCGTTGAGCGCTCACAAGGAGACGCTCATGGATATCACCTCTCGTTTCGCAACACTGTCCCGTCTGGCGCTTGTAGCCGGCTTCGTGGCGGCTGCAAGCAGCGCCCATGCGGGTGGCGGGGTGTACTGGGCGGTCAATGTCAACGCGCCTGTGCAGGGCATGGGTTACGTGTCGACGGCCGTTTCCAACACGCGCTACGGTGTTTACTCACCGGCGCCCGTGGTGTACGCGCCTGCCCCCGTGGTGTATGCCCCGCCTGTGGTGGTGGTTCAGCCTCGCCCCGTGTATGCGCAGACTCCACTGGTGGTCTATCAGGAGCCTCGCCGCTGTGAACCGCGCGGACCCTGGGCCCGCGGGTGGCATCACCATCACCACCATGATGACGACGATGATGATGACGGCCGCTACGCCTGGAATGACGGCCCTCGGGGCTGGACGCGCGGCCGTTGATCTGCTCGCGGCTTGACGGCGAGGATTAACGGCGACGGCCGCTGGCGCCGCCCAGGATCGAGCCCAGCACGCCGCGAATGATCTCGCGGCCCACGGTGGAGCCAATGGTGCGCGCGGCCGATTTGGCCACCGTTTCCAGGATCGAGTCCTTGCGGCCGCTGCCCTTGAGCAGGCCGTCGGTGATGTCCCCCAGCCAGCCGCCTGCCGTATCGGTTGCGGCCCCCTTGGCGGCATCCGCCGCGCCACCCTTCACGGCTTCGGCCGCCTCTTCGCGCATGGACCTTGGCGCCGCATCGCCAGCGGGCTTGCCGGTGGGGGCGGCCGCGGCGCGGCCCTTGAGCTTTTCGTAGGCCGAATCCCGGTCCACCATCTGTTCATACACGCCGGCCACCAGCGAGTTCGCCAGCAAGGCCTTGCGCTGCTCTGGCGAAATGGGGCCGATCTGGCTGCCAGGCGGCAGCACGAACACGCGCTCGGTGATGCTGGGGCGGCCCTTGTCGTCCAGCAGGCTCACCAGGGCCTCGCCCACGGCCAGTTCGGTGATGGCGGTTTCGATGTCCAGGCCAGGTTTGGCGCGCATCGTCTCTGCGGCTGATTTGACGGCCTTCTGATCCCGCGGCGTGAAGGCGCGCAGCGCATGCTGCACGCGGTTGCCCAATTGGCCCAGCACGGTGTCGGGCACGTCCAGCGGGTTCTGGGTCACGAAGTACACGCCCACGCCCTTGGAGCGCACCAGGCGCACAACCAGCTCGATGCGTTCCACCAGGGCGGGCGGGGCATCCTTGAACAAGAGGTGGGCTTCGTCAAAGAAGAAAACCAGCTTGGGCTTGTCCAGATCACCCACTTCGGGCAGCGTCTCGAACAGTTCCGACAGCATCCACAGCAGGAAGGTCGCGTACAGGCGAGGCGCGTTCATCAGCTTGTCGGCGGCCAGGATGTTGATCACGCCCTTTCCGTCAACTGTCTGCATGAAGTCGCCGATGTTGAGCATGGGTTCGCCAAAGAACTTGTCGCCGCCTTGTTCCTCGATCTGCAGCAGGCCACGCTGGATGGCGCCCACGCTGGCGGCGCTGATGTTGCCGTATTCGGTGGTGAACTGGCTGGCGTTGTCACCCACGTGTTGCAGCATGGCGCGCAGGTCCTTGAGGTCGAGCAGCAGCAGGCCGTTGTCGTCGGCGATCTTGAACACCAGTTGCAGCACGCCCTGTTGGGTGTCGTTCAGGTTGAGCATGCGCGACAACAACAGCGGGCCCATGTCGGACACGGTGGCGCGCACCGGGTGGCCTTGCTCGCCGAACACGTCCCACAGCGTGGTCGGGCAGGCCAGGGGCTCGGGCTTGTCCAGGCCACGCTCCGACAGGATGCCGGCCAGCTTGGGCGAGACGGTGCCGGTTTGCGAGATGCCTGTCAGGTCGCCCTTGATGTCGGCCATGAAGACCGGGACGCCGGCCAGGGAGAGCCTTTCCGCCAGAGACTGCAGGGTGATCGTCTTGCCCGTGCCCGTGGCGCCCGTGATCAAACCGTGTCGGTTGGCCAGGGCGGGCAGGAGGTGGCATTCGGTGTCTTTGTTCCGCGCAAGCAGGATGGGATCGGCCATGGTCTGGGGTGCCTGAGTGGGTGTAAATCGGACAGCCGGACGATTCTGAGCAGAAGCTGATCAGGGTCAACCCGGCCGAAAGGTAAAATCACAGTATCACTCAGCTTTGGCTGAGCATTTTTTGTGCGCGCGCCGGCCGTGTGTCGGGGCGCGTTCTGTCGTTCAAAAACAGACCATTACCCGGAGCAACACGCCATGGCCGGTCATTCCAAGTGGGCCAACATCCAACACCGCAAGGGCCGTCAGGACGAAAAGCGCGGCAAGATCTGGACCCGCATCACGCGTGAAATCATCGTGGCCGCCCGCGCAGGCGGTGCCGATGTCAACATGAACCCGCGCCTGCGCCTGGCGATTGAAAAAGCCAAGGCGGCCAACATGCCGGCCGACAACATCAAGCGCAACGTGGACAAGGCCACGGGCAACCTGGATGGCGTCACGTACGAAGAAATCCGCTACGAAGGCTATGGCATTGGTGGCGCGGCCGTGATCGTGGACTGCATGACCGACAACCGTGTGCGCACGGTGGCCGAAGTGCGTCATGCGTTCAGCAAGCACGGCGGCAACCTCGGTACAGAAGGCTCGGTGGCCTTCCAGTTCAAGCATGTGGGCCAGATGCTGTTTGCGCCCGGCGTGACCATCTTCGTGGTCGGTCTGGTCGCGGGCCAGCCGCTGCCGCGCATCCTGTTCCTGACGCTCGGCATTCCCACCGTCGGCCTGTGCCTGTTGCTGATGGCGTGCATCACGGC
>JACPOH010000328.1 GCA_016185075.1 Aquabacterium sp.
CTGCAGCCGCTTCGGTCGGACAGTTCCAGCGAGTCAGTTCACGAAGCGTGCTGCGCACGCCCAGCTTGCCGCTGCGCGCCTCGTCGCCACCAAAATCGCCCAGCCGCTGACCGACTCGGCCTTGTCCCACCCCGCTCGCCGCATGCCATCGCCCATTCCCGGTGGGCCTCGGGCTCTACCGATTGCCGGCAGGGGTTACTGGGGCGTTGCGCTATCGAGCCTGCAGGTGCGAGGCTGATGCAGGCCAACGTCAATGCCCATGCCCATGCTGCACTGATTGACCACGATCATCTCTTGGCATGAAGCAATGCCGTCGAAGTATGGCGAGCGAGGCGGATGAGGGATGAGGCGGTGGCCGGCGGGGCGATTTTGGTGGCGTCGCAGGCGCGCAGGGAGGCTCGGGTCTGCCCCTTGTCTATGACAAGGGGATGGCGAGGATGTTTGAGCTGCCGGAGGCAGCGAGTTCCGCAGCCACCCGAGCTGGACGAGCACCGGAGAGCAGTCCCGCGCAGCGGGGCCGCCACCGTATGAGCCCCGCGGCCAACGCCTCGTCCCCCGCCTCGCGGTGTACCGATCAAGCGCTCAACTCTGCGAACGCCAAGAAAAGCACAGCCCAAGAAAAAAGGGCCCCATCACTGGAGCCCCGTTTCATCGAATCACCGGCCCGAAGCCGGCTGCACAGAAGATCAATCGATCAAACGCGCTCGATGATCATGGCAATGCCCTGGCCGCCACCGATACACATCGTGATCAGCGCATAACGGCCGCCCGTGCGTTGCAGTTCATAGATCGCCTTGGTCACCAGGATGGCGCCCGTGGCACCCACCGGGTGGCCCAGCGAGATGCCCGAGCCATTGGGGTTGGTCTTCTCATTGGGGAAGCCCATTTCCTTGGACACCGCGCAAGCCTGGGCTGCAAACGCCTCGTTGGCTTCGATCAGGTCCAGATCCGACACCTTCAGGCCGGCCTTTTCCAGCGCCAGCTTCGAGGCGGGCACAGGGCCGATGCCCATGTACTCGGGCTCCACGCCAGCGTGGGCATACGACACCAGGCGAGCCAGCGGCTTGAGGCCCAGGGCCTTGGCCTTTTCGGCCGAGGCCATCACCACGGCACCAGCGCCATCATTCAGCGTCGAGGCGTTGCCGGCGGTGACCGTGCCTTCTTCCTTCTTGAACGCGGGCTTCATCTTGCCCAGCGTGTCGACCGTGGTGTCGGCCTTCACGCCTTCGTCGGTGTCGAACAGCACCACGCCCTTGCGGGTCTTGATCTCAACCGGGACGATCTGGTCCTTGAAGATGCCGGCGGCCACGGCCTTGGCAGCGCGCTCCTGCGATTGCACGGCATAGGCATCCTGCTGGGCGCGGGTGATGTCGTAGCGGCTGGCCACGTTCTCGGCGGTGATGCCCATGTGGATGTTCAGGCGGGGGTCGTGCAGGGCGCCGAGCATGAAGTCCAGCATCTTGACGTCGCCCATGCGGGCACCCCAGCGGTTGCTGGTGACCAGGTAGGCACCACGGCTCATGGATTCGGCACCGGCGCCCACGGCCACTTCGCAGTCACCCAGCAGGATGGACTGGGCAGCCGACACGATGGCCTGCAAACCCGAACCGCACAGTCGGTTCACGTTGAAGGCGGGGGCCTCTTGCGGCACGCCGGCGTTCAGGGCGGCCACGCGGCTGATGTAGGCGTCCTGGGGCACGGAGGGAATCACGTTGCCGAGCACGACATGACCCACTTCCTTGGGGGCCACACCGGCACGTTCCAGGGCGGATTTGATCACCAGCGCGCCCAGATCGGCAGGGGGGATGTCCTTGAGCGAGCCGCCGAAGCTGCCGATGGCGGTACGGGCGGCGCCCACGAAGACGACTTCACGAGTCATGTTGTGTCCTTCCAGGTAGGGGTTCAAACAAAAGAGATCTGGTGGATTTGATTGTCAGATTATGACGCGTTGCAGCATCGGTGTCCGACAGCGGCCATCATTGTGGGCGCTTTGGGCGCAATTTGGCTAGGGTGTCCGCGCCGATCCAAATCTGAGCCACCGTGCCGATCCAATATTGAGCCAGGGCTGGTAGCCGACCAAAGGGTGGTCAGCTGTGGATAAGTGTAGAGCCTTGCCGGGTTTTGAGC
>JACPOH010000393.1 GCA_016185075.1 Aquabacterium sp.
ACCGCATCAGCGCCGTCACGTCCTGCTCATCTTGCTGACCCTGCAGCCCTATGCCGTCAGCGTGGGGGTGATCATGCACTCGGTTCACCTCGGCTTGCTGGACCTGCGTGCTGCGCAGCAACTGACCATCGCCAGCGTGATCACCTTTCTGACATTTTTTGCACTGGTCCGGTCCGGCTGGTCCCAGCGCTTTGGTGACCCGGTCCTGACGTTTCCGCATGCGTTGGTGTCCATCGGACTGTGCATGATGGCCTACATCCAATTGGGCGAAAACCGTGGCAACGTGATGATCCTCATCGCGCAGACCATCGTGCTGGCCATGTTCAGGCTCAAGCCCATGCAGGTGCTGTTGCTCGGCGTGTTCACCGTGCTGTCGCTGTCGGCCAGCATCGTCTTCATGATGATGACGGGCTCACTGGGCAACGGCAGTTCCTCCGTCTGGACCCATTTCGTGGTGGGTGGCTCCACCTTGCTGACGCTGTCGCTCATTGGCAAATGGGTCAGCGACATCCGCGTGCGCATCGGGCGGCAAGCCCGTGAACTGCAAGAGGCGGTCGACACCGTCAAGCAGATGGCCACCACCGACATGCTCACCGGCGCCCTGAACCGCCGCATGATGACCGACATGGCCGAGACCGAGTTGCGCCTGATCGAACGCACGGGCGCCCCCTTGTGCGTGGCCCTGATCGACATCGACCATTTCAAGCATGTCAACGATCACTTCGGACACCATGCGGGCGATGCGGTGTTGCGTGGCATGGCCCAGCACACCCAGGGGCAGATCCGCCAGGTTGACAAGTTCTCGCGTTGGGGCGGCGAGGAGTTCCTCATCATGTTGCCCAACATCGCCTCGAGCGAGGCCATGATCGCCGTCGAGCGGCTGCGCCAGTCGGTGGCAGCGCTCAACTTCCCGGGCTATCCGGAGCTGCGGGTCACATTTTCCGCAGGCGTGGCACAGGCGCTGGCCGGTGAAACACTGGAACACCTGATCGAACGGGCCGATCAGGCCTTGTACGAAGCCAAGGGCCTGGGCCGCAACCTCAGCATCCTGGCGGGCGCCGACATCAAGGTCCTGACCCCGCCACAAGCCGTTTCGGGGGAGGCGCTGTCATGACGCAGTTTTCCCCACCGGCACCGGCCCACGACCCGATCGTCGAGTCGGTCGGCAGACTGGTCAACTGGGTCTTCGGCCCGGACCGAGCCACCCGCGCCCGCACAGCCGCCATCCTGCTGTGCGCGATCATGTATGGCATCTGCTGCAGCGCTGCCTACTACGCCGCCGAGATCAACCTCATGCGGCCCTTTGCCCCCAAGCTGTTGTGGGGCACCAGCATGCCGGCCTATGTGGTGTTTTATTCCCTGGTGCGCTTTGGCAAGACCAAGCACCTCAAGGACCCGACGCTGATGCTCCCGCAGATCCTGTTTGCGCTGCTGGCCATCGCGTTCGCTTACACGGCGGTGGCCCCGCATGACCGCGGCGTGGTGCTGGTGCTGATCGCGCTGGTGCTGGTGTTCGGCATGTACACGCACACCCCCAAGCAATCGGTGCAGATCGGGGTGCTGGCCATGTTGCTGCTGGGCCTGAGCATGGGCATCCTCTCCCACATCGACCCGGATTACTACCCGCCCAACCTGGAGTTGTTGCGGTTCGAGTTGCTGATAGGCACGGTGCCCATCCTCGTCTTCTCGGCCTACCAGATCTCCTCATGGCGCAACCGCCTGGCCGGGCAACGCCG
>JACPOH010000394.1 GCA_016185075.1 Aquabacterium sp.
CCCACCGCGGCCCTGCACTTCGACGAAGCCTTGCTAGCGCAACTCAAGGCCCGAGGCATCCAGACCGCCGAGGTGACCCTGCACGTCGGTGCCGGCACCTTCCAGCCTGTACGCACGGACAACCTGGCCGAGCACAAGATGCACAGCGAGTGGTTCGAGGTGCCGGCTTCCACCGTGGCCGCCATCGAGGCCACCAAGGCAGCCGGCCACCGTGTGGTGTCGGTCGGCACGACCACGCTGCGCGCGCTGGAATCCGCTGCCCTGCATGCCCCGGCTGGCCACATCCTGGAAGCAGGTAGCCGCGACACGGATATCTTCATCACCCCGGGCTTCCAGTTCAGGGTGGTGGACGTTCTGATCACCAACTTCCACTTGCCCAAGAGCACCCTGATGATGCTGGTCAGCGCCCTGGCCGGGTACGAGCACATCAGGCAGCTTTACCAGCATGCGATCGCCCAGCGCTACCGCTTCTTCAGTTACGGCGATGCGATGCTGATCCAGAGATGACATACAAAACACCATGGGACCCCACCACGAACGCGCTGCAACGCCCTGGTTGAGGCGATGCCTGGCCTGGCTGCTCTGGACCACGCTGTGGGCGATGGGCACGGCGCACGCGGCACCCACCTTCATCGTGAACCAGGCCACGCTGTCTCAGGGCACGTGCGCCGAACAGCAGGAAGGCCGCACGGTCAAGTTGCCCGATGACTGGCGCGAGCTGGGCATCAAACCACCTGCCGTGGGCTGCTACCGCACCCGGCTGTACATGCCGCGTTCGCCGGTGGTGCCGTGGGCCTTGCGCATCGACCGCCTGCCGGGCAACCACCGTGTCACCGTCAACGGCATCCAGCTGAGCACCCGGCACATGGAGGGCACGAACATCACCAGCATGGCGACGCTGCCCTATCTCATCGAACTGCCCGTCAACGTGCTGCTGGCTGGTGACAACGACATCGAGATCGATGTGCGCATGAACCCGTTCCGCAAGCCCGGCATCTCGCCGATGCAGGCCGGCCCGCTGACGGACATGCGCGACGACTTCGACCGCTGGGCCGGCCTGACGGTGGACTTGCCGCAAACGCTCAACATGAGCGTGGCGGGCATGGCACTGTTCCTGTTGCTGGCCTGGCGCGCCCGCCCGCGCGATGTGATCTTCGGCTACTTCGGCTGCCTGATGCTGGTCATGTGCGGCCGCAACGCCCTGTACTTCGTCGAAACCATCAGTTGGCCCGCGCACGTGGTGGACTGGTTCTTCTTTGCCGCGCAGGCGGTCAGCACCTACTACGTGGCGCTGTTCGGCCTGAGTTACGCCAACGTCTCGCTGAACAAGCTGCTGTGGCCGCTGCGCCTGATGGGCTTTGGCTTCCCGGTGATCGGTCTGGTGGCCATGGGCACGCCATACCTGGACACGCTGCGCCTGATCGCCTACCCCATCCTCATGATCACAGGGGTGTGGGTGGTCTCGCGTGTGGTGCAGACCGCCTGGACGCGCCACTGGCTGGAGGCCATCGCCATGACGCTGGGCCCGGTGGGCACCTTCATCAGCGTGGCGCACGACTACCTGTTCCTCACGCCCTATCTGGACGTCACCGCGCTGTACTGGACGCCGTACTGCGTGCCCATCATCTTCCTGGGCTTTGCCTTGACGCTGATGCGCAAGTTCATCGACGCCATGAACCTGGCCGAGCGCATGAACATCACGCTGGAAGAGCGCGTGGCCGAACGCACACGCGCCCTGGAAGCGGCCAACCAGTCCAAGACCCGCTTCCTCGCGGCGGCCAGCCATGACCTGCGTCAGCCCACCGCCGCCATCGGGCTGCTGGTCAGCCTGCTGCGCCAGCAAGCCAAGGACCCGGGTGTCAAGGACCTGACCAACATGCTGGATGAAGCCGTGTCGTCCATGGAGTCGCTGCTGGTGGGGCTGCTGGACATCTCCAAGCTGGATGCTGGCGCCGTCAAGCCCGAATTCCAGTCTGTCGGCCTGCATGACGTGTTCCAGGCCGTACGCGTGCACGAGAAGAGCGCCGCTGACGCCAAGGGCCTGCGCCTGCGCTTTCGGCTGCCGCGCGGGGTACCGGGCTCTCAATTGATGGTGCTGACCGACCCCATGCTCCTGCACAGCGTGCTGCGCAACCTGGTGGCCAATGCCATCCGCTACACCCACAGCGGCGGCGTGCTGGTGGCGGCCCGCCGCCGTGGCAAGCACCGCCTGCGCATCGAGGTCTGGGACACCGGCATCGGCATCGCGCCGGATCAGCTCGACCGCATCTTCGAAGAGTTCTACCAGGTGGGCAATGCCGCTCGGGATCGCAACCGGGGCATCGGGCTGGGTCTGGCCATCGTGCGCCGGACCGCATCGGTACTGGGAGAGCAGGTCACCGTCAAGTCGAGACTGGGCCGAGGCTCGTGCTTTGCCATCGAGCTGCCGCTCAACCTGGTGGCCAGCAAGCGCATTGAAGCCCCCGCTGCGCCCACACAACCCTTGACCGGCCGCGTGATCTGGCTGGTGGAAGACGACATCCTGCTGCGCCGCGCCATCGGCGAAATGCTGCACAGCTGGGGCGCCCGCACCCGCACCTGGCCCGATGGCGAATCGCTGCTGGACGAATTGCCTGCGCTGCTCAATGACGGCGACGAAGAAGACTTGCCCGATACGCTGGTGACCGATTACCGCCTTCCCGGCATCAACGGCCTGCATCTGGTCCAGACCCTGGGCGTGCACCTGCGCTCACAGGGCCACCAGTTGCACAGCATCATCATCTCAGGTGACACCGACCCGGCAGAGATTGCCCGCCTCAACGCATCCGGCCAGGAAGTCCTGTCCAAGCCCTTCCGCAGCGAACGCCTGCTGGAGCGGCTCAATGCCCGCCGTCAGGCCACCATGGCTTGAGCTACCGTATAAAGAGACCCCATGTTGACATTCGACCTCCTCAAGACCGAAGGCGAGGCCCGCCGAGGCCAGCTCACGCTCAACCACGGCGTGGTGCAGACGCCCATCTTCATGCCCGTGGGCACGTATGGCACGGTCAAGGGTGTGATGCCCCGTTCGCTCGAAGAAATGGGTGCGCAGATCATCCTGGGCAACACCTTCCACCTGTGGATGCGCCCGGGCCTGGACATCATGAAGCAGTTCGGTGGCCTGCACAAATTCGAGAGCTGGAACAAGCCCATCCTGACCGACTCGGGTGGCTTCCAGGTCTGGTCGCTGGGCGAGATGCGCAAGATCAGCGAAGAGGGCGTGCGCTTTGCGTCGCCGGTCAATGGCGACAAGCTCTTCCTCACGCCCGAGATCAGCATGCAGATCCAGACCATTCTGAACTCGGACATCGTCATGCAGTTCGACGAGTGCACGCCTTATTGGAAAGGTGACAAGTCGCTGGGCCACATCACGACCGAGAAGGAAGCCCGCGCCTCGATGGAGCTGAGCCTGCGATGGGCCAAGCGTTGCATCGCCGAGTTCACCAAGCTGCAGAACCCCAATGCCTTGTTCGGCATCGTGCAGGGCGGCATGTACCCCAACTTGCGCGAAGAATCGCTGGCCGGTCTGGTGGATCTGGATCTGCCCGGTTATGCCATTGGTGGCGTGAGCGTGGGCGAACCCAAGGACGAAATGCTGCGCGTGATGAACCACATCACGCCCAAGCTGCCCGCCAACAAGCCGCGCTACCTGATGGGTGTGGGCACACCGGAGGACCTGGTGGCCGGCGTGGCCACAGGCGTGGACATGTTCGACTGCGTGATGCCCACACGCAATGCACGCAACGGCCATCTGTTCACGCGCTTTGGCGACCTGCGCCTGCGCAACAGCCGCTACAAGGCCGACGAGCGCCCCATTGACGAAACCTGCACCTGCCACACCTGCGCGAACTTCAGCCGGGCCTACCTGCACCACCTGGATCGCTGCGGCGAAATGCTGGGCCCGATGCTGACCACCATCCACAACCTGCACTACTACCTGAACCTGATGCAGGAAGTGCGGGATGCGCTGGACGCCGGCCGCTTTGGCGAGTTCCAGAAGCAGTTCG
>JACPOH010000395.1 GCA_016185075.1 Aquabacterium sp.
GCCGCGCAGGGAGTTTTCCAGCGCAAGCTTGCCGCGAGCACCGCAGTGCAGTCCCGCGCAGCGGGACCGCCACCACATGAGCCCAGCCGCTGACCGACTCAGCCCCCGCCCCGCGCCCTCACGCAAAAGCGATCAAACCACAGGCCGCACAGGCTCATCCTCGTCAGGCAACACAGCCGCACCATGATGCGGCCGGAAGCGCCTGAATGGCCGCCCCGACAACTCGATCAGGTCATCCACAAACGTGAACACCACCGGGATCACCAGCAAGCTCAGGAAAGTCGACGTGATCAAACCCCCGATCACCACGATCGCCATCGGCGCGCGGAAGCTCGGGTCCACACCAATGCCCAAGGCGATGGGCATCATGCCCGCCCCCATCGCGATCGTCGTCATGACGATGGGCCGCGCCCGCTTGCGACAGGCATCGATCACCGCCTCCCAGCGCGACAGCCCATGCTCATGGCGCGCCAGGATCACATAGTCCACCAGCAGGATGGAGTTCTTCGTCGCAATGCCCATCAGCATGATCAAGCCGATCATCGACGGCATCGACAGCGCCGTCTGCGTCACGTACAAGGCCACGAACGCCCCGGGAATGGACAGCACCAGCGCCACCAGGATCGTCATCGGCTGCACGAAGCCCTTGAACAGCAGCACCAGCACGATGTAGATGCACAGCACGCCCGTGAGCATGGCCAGGCCGAAGCTTTCGAACAGCTCGGCCATGGCCTCGGCGTCACCCACGGTCGACTGAGTGATACCAGGCGGCAGCTTGCGCAGGCTGGGCAAGGCCAGGGCCTGCTTCTGCACCTCACCCAGCGGCTGCTGGTTCAACTCGATCTCGAAGTTGATGTTGCGCTGGCGGTCATACCGGTCGATCTGCGCGGGGCCGCTTGGGCAGGCCTTGTTCGTAGTCGCCCACCGTGGCGATGCGCAAGGTGTCCGCAATGGCGGCCGTGTTCACGCCCAGATCGGCTGCACGGGCGATGTCCGGCCGCACGATCAGCTCGGGCCTGACCAGGCTGGACGTCGACATCACATTGCCGATGCCGGGGATGGTCCGCAACTCGCGCGCCACCACTTCGGCATGCGCCGACAGCGCCTGGCCGTCTTCACCTGACAGCACCAGGATGTACTTCTCGGCCGAGCCGCCAAAGCCCACGTTCACGCGCACGCCGGGCAGTACCTCCAGCGCCTTGCGCAGCTGCCCTTCGATGTCCTGCTTGCTGACGCCGGGGCGCGCCTTGCGGTGCGTCATGTTGATGGTCAGCGTGGCCTTGCGGACCTCGGCCGAGCCCTGTGGCATGAAGGGGTCGCTGCCCGCCGCGCCACCACCAATGGCGGTGTAGACCAGCTTCACGTGCGGGTTGCGCTGCACCAGCTCACGCGCCTGTTCTGCCACCTTGTAGGTCTGCTGCAGGGTGCTGCCCGGCGGCAAGGACAAGGACACCTGCGTCTGCGACAGGTCATCCGGCGGGATGAAGCCCGTGGGCAGGCGCCCGGCCAGGAAGAATGAGCCCCCCAGGAAGCCGACCACGATCAGGAAGGTCCAGACACGGTGCTTCAGGCACCAGCGCGCCCAGCCCAGGTAGACCCGCATCCAGCCCGGCTCGCCATGCTCGCCCTTGGGTGGCTGGAGGATGTAGGCCGCCATCATGGGCGTGAGCATGCGCGCCACCACCAGCGAGAAGAACACGGCAATGGCCGCCGTCCAGCCGAACTGCACGAAGAACTTGCCCGGCACCCCGCCCATGAAAGCCGTGGGCAGGAACACCGCGATCAGCGTGAAGGTCGTGGCGATCACCGCCAGGCCGATTTCGTCGGCGGCCTCCATGGCGGCTTCCATCGGCGTCTTGCCCATGGCCAGGTGACGCATGATGTTCTCGATCTCGACGATGGCGTCGTCCACAAGGATCCCCACCACCAGCGACAGCGACAACAGCGTCACCACATTGATGCTGAAGCCCAGCAGGTGCATGAAGCCGAAAGCCGGGATCACCGACAAGGGCAAGGCCGCCGCCGACACCAGCGTGGCGCGCCAGTCCCGCAAGAAGAAGAACACCACGATCACCGCGAGGATGGCGCCCTCGTACAGCAGGTACATGGAGCCGTGGTAGTTCTCCTCCACCGGATCCACGAAATTGAAGGCCTCGGTGATCTCGATGTCCGGGTGCTTCGCCTTGAGTTCGTCCAGCTTGGCGCGCACACCTTGCGCCACCTCGACCTCACCCGCCCCGCGCGAGCGCGTGATCTCGAAACCCACCACCGGCTTGCCATTGAGCAATGCGGCGCTGCGGCGCTCCGCCACCGTGTCGCTCACCTGCGCGATCTGGTCGAGCCGCACGTGGCGGCCATCCGACAAGGTCACGTCCATGGCGGCGAGCTCATCGGCCGACTTGACCGTGGCCACCGTGCGCACCGATTGCTCGCCACCACCCAGGTCCATGCGCCCACCGGATGCCTCCTGCTGCAGGCTGCGCAGCTGGCGCGACACATCGGCGGCCGTCGCGTTGAGCGCCAGCAGGCGCGCCGGGTCCAGCTCGATGCGCACCTCGCGGCTCACCCCGCCCACGCGCGCCACCGCGCCCACGCCCTTGACGGCCAGCATGGTCTTGGTGACCGTGTTGTCCACGAACCAGGACAAGGCCTCGTCGTCCATGCGTTTGGAGGCCACCGTGTACGTGAGGATGGGCGCACCAGACAGGTTCATCTTGGAGATGACCGGGTCACGCAAATCACCCGGCAGATCGGCCCGCACGCGCGAGACGGCATCGCGCACGTCGTCCACCGCCTCCTGCGTGGGTTTCTCCAGGCGGAACTCCACCGACACCAGCACGCTGCCATCCTGCACCTTGGTGTAGATGTGCTTGATGCCCTGCAAGGTGGCGATCGAGTTCTCCAGCTTGCGCGCGACCTCGGTCTCCAGCTGCGCAGGCGAGGCGCCCGGCAGGCTGGCTGTGACCGTCACGGTGGGCAGGTCGATGTCCGGAAAATTCTGGATCTTCATGCCGCCGAAGCCCATCAGGCCCCACAGCGTGAGCATGATGAACAAGAGGACAGCCGGGATCGGGTTCTTGATCGACCAGGCGGAGACATTCATGACTGACCCTTCACGACGCGCACGCTGTCGCCATCGGTGAGGAAGCCCACGCCCGAGGCCACGACATCCGTCTGGGCATCCAGCCCTTGCAGGATCTCCACGCGGTCACCGACGCGGCGGCCCACGCTCACTTTGACCTGCGTGACCACGCCTTGCGGGCTGACCTTGAAAACATAGCTGAACCCATCGCGCAGCAACACGGCGGTTTGCGGCAAGGTCAGGCCTTGCGATTGGCCCAGTTCGATACGCCCCGGTGCGAACATGCCGGCGCGCACACCCGCGCCCAAGGCCGATGCCGGCAGATCGACATAGACCAGGCCATTGCGGGTGGTGGCGTCCACCGTGGGCGCCACCATGCGCACGCGGCCTTGAATGGCGTTGCCGCCAGGCGGCGTGGCCACGGCCAGCATGCCCGGCTTGATGCGCTGCATGTCGGCCGAAGGTACTTCGGCACGCCATTCCAGGCGGCTCTGGCGGATCAGGCGAAACAACTCCTGCCCGGGTTGCACCACGGCACCCAGGGTGGCCTGCCTGGCCGAGATCACGCCGTCGTCAGAAGCCAGGATGCGCGTCTGGCGCAGGCGCAACTCTTGTGTTGCCAACATCGACTTGGCCGAGTCGACTCGTGCCTTGGCCGTCTGCTCGGCGGTCAGGGCGCGCTGGGAGTCCTGCAGGCTCAGGGCGCCACTGCCATGCAGGGCACGGGCGCGGTCGGCGTTGGCACGCGCCTCGGTCATGAGCGCTTCGGCTTCCTGCAGCGCAGCGCGCGCGTTGCTGGCGTCCGCAGCCACCGAGTCGGCCTGCAAGGTGGCCAGCACCTGCCCGCGCGACACCTTGTCGCCCACATTGGCCACCACGGACGACAGACGCAGGCCGGACAACTCGGCGCCAATGACCGCCTCTTGCCAGGCCGCGATGGCGCCATTGGCCGTCAGGGTCATGGGCCACTGCCCCGTCTGCGGGCGCACGACCTGGACGCTCAAGGCCGCCTTGGCGGCAGATGACA
>JACPOH010000396.1 GCA_016185075.1 Aquabacterium sp.
ACCGCCCTCAGTTCTACTTCCGTACGACTGACGTGACCGGTTCCATCGAGCTGCCCGCCGACAAGGAAATGGTCATGCCTGGTGACAACGTGTCGATCACCGTCAAGCTGATCGCCCCGATCGCCATGGAAGAAGGTCTGCGCTTCGCCATCCGAGAAGGTGGCCGCACCGTCGGCGCCGGCGTGGTTGCCAAGATTCTCGACTAAAATACGCAGTTCAGTTTTTGGCCAGTAGGGGTATAGCTCAATTGGCAGAGCGTCGGTCTCCAAAACCGAAGGTTGTAGGTTCGATTCCTACTGCCCCTGCCAGACACTGAACAAAGACACTGTCGCTGTATCACAGCAGCCCGCAGACCGAGAGGTCCGCGGGCTTTGCTGCCTCAAACATTTCGTTCATGGCTACTACGCAAATCGAAACCGTCACGACAAGTGCCGACAAAGCCAAGCTGGCCGTCACAGGCCTGCTGGTCGTGGGGGCCGTGGCCGTGTTCTACCTGTTGGGCAAGCAAGACCTGTGGCTGCGTGTCCTGGCGCTGCTGGTCCTGATTGCCGCGGCCGTGGGCGTGTTTTTCACGTCGGCTCAAGGCAAGGAATTGATCGCCTTTGGTCAGGACTCCGCCAAAGAGCTGCGCAAGGTCGTGTGGCCCACTCGCCCTGAGGCCACCCAGATGACCGCCTATGTGTTCGCCTTCGTGGTGATCATGGCGCTCTTCCTGTGGTTGACCGACAAGACCCTGGAGTGGGTGATCTACGGCCTGATCCTGGGCTGGAAGCACTGATTTCTGCAAGCAGACACATCGAAGCGAGGTTGATCCCCATGAGTGACGTTCAAACCACCCCCGCCACCGCTGCCGCACCGCTGCGCTGGTATGTGGTGCACGCCTATTCCGGCATGGAAAAGGCCGTCGAACGCAACCTGCGCGAGCGCATTGACCGCGCCGGCATGCAAGACCAGTTCGGTCGCATCCTCGTGCCCACGGAAGAAGTCGTCGAAGTCAAGAACGGCAAGAAGTCCGTGACCGAGCGCCGCTTCTTCCCGGGCTACGTGCTGGTTGAAATGGTCATGAGCGACGACACCTGGCACCTGGTCAAGAACACCTCCAAGGTGACCGGTTTCGTCGGCGGTGCGAAGAACCGTCCGGTGCCCATCTCGGAAGACGAGGTCATGAAGATCGTCAACCAGATGCAAGAAGGCATCGAGAAGCCGCGCCCCAAGGTCGAATGGGAAGTGGGCGAAGTCGTTCGCGTCAAGGAAGGCCCGTTCACGGACTTCAATGGCTCGATCGAGGAAGTCAACTACGACAAGTCCAAGCTGCGCGTGTCGGTCACGATCTTCGGTCGTGCCACCCCCGTCGAGCTGGACTTCGGTCAGGTCGAGAAGATCTAAGCTGTCTCGCCCCTCATGCAAGGCCCTCCGGGGCCTTTTGCGTTTCTGGTTTCGGGTTGGCTTCTGGGGCGGTTTGGCGGGTTCCAATAACCGATCAAGCCCGAGGGTCTTGCCAAACGCCACGGTTGCGTCTTAGAATTGCAGTCTTTCCCCGTGCAGAGGGGAGGTTTGTCATTGCTTATTCGAAATTTGCTGTGCCAAGCCGGAATCTGTCGTCACCAGCCGCCAACGAGATGGCGGCATGAGGAGCCCGAACGAGCCAACGGATTGTTGATCCGCTGCCCCAGTAAGGCGTTAGCACTCGACCACACCGACAGGCCGTTGGGGTGGTTCTAGGAGAAACACATGGCCAAGAAAATTGTCGGCTTCATCAAGCTGCAAATTCCGGCTGGCAAGGCAAACCCTTCGCCTCCGGTCGGTCCCGCGCTGGGTCAGCGTGGTCTGAACATCATGGAATTCTGCAAGGCGTTCAACGCCCAGACCCAAGGCGTCGAGCCTGGTCTGAAGCTGCCCGTGGTGATCACCGCTTACGCAGACAAGTCCTTCACCTTCGTCATCAAGACGCCGCCCGCAACGGTGCTGCTGAAGAAGGCTGCCAAGATCGAGAAGGGTTCGCCCCGTCCTCAGTCTGACAAGGTCGGCAAGCTGACCCGTGAGCAACTGGAAGAAATCGCCAAGACCAAGCAGAAGGACCTGACCGCTGCTGACTTGGACGCTGCTGTTCGCACGATCGCCGGTTCGGCTCGTTCGATGGGCATCATCGTGGAAGGTGTTTAATCATGGCAAAGCTGACCAAACGCCAAAAGGCTTTCGCTGGCAAGGTGGACACCACCAAGCTGTACGCCTTCGACGAAGCCCTGAGCCTGATCAAGGAAGCTGCCACCGCCAAGTTCGATGAGTCCATCGACGTGGCCGTGCAACTGGGCGTGGACGCCAAGAAGTCGGACCAGGTTGTTCGTGGCGCTGTCGTGATGCCCAACGGCACCGGCAAGACCAAGCGCGTCGCCGTGTTCGCCCAAGGTGCCAAGGCTGAAGAAGCCAAGGCTGCCGGCGCCGACGTCGTTGGCATGGAAGACCTGGCTGAGCAAGTCAAGGCTGGCAACATCAACTTCGACGTGGTGATCGCCTCCCCTGACACGATGCGTATCGTTGGTACTCTGGGTACGGTGCTGGGTCCTCGCGGCCTGATGCCCAACCCCAAGGTCGGTACCGTGACGCCTGACGTCGCCACCGCTGTCAAGAACGTCTGGTGCGGTGTATCTGAAAGGAATTGGTGGGCTGAGGCCCGACGAAAGTCGAGTCTCAGGCTATCAAAGACCGTAGGCGTCAAGGAGCATGCTTGTACAGGTGCTTCGAGGCTTAATCCCCCAGCCTACGCAGATGGCGTACCCGCTGTTGAAGTGTTCGTGCCGTGCAGCCCCTCGGGGTTGGCTGGCATGGGTTCCGAGGCAGAAGGTCGCTGAAACTGGGTGTGTCCCCAGGTATTTGCTCCCGATGGGGTGGATACCCAAGGACATGTTTTAAGGAGTAGACCTTGAGTCTCAATCGCAACGAAAAAGAAGCCGTCATTGCGGAAGTGGCTGCCCAGGCGGGCAAGTCGCAGACGCTTGCACTGGCTGAGTACCGCGGTCTCACGGTGGCTCAACTGGATCAGCTGCGCAAAACCGCTCGCGCCCAAGGTGTGTATCTTCACGTGCTGAAGAACACCCTGGCCCGTCGCGCTGTTGCCGGCACCCCATTTGAAGTCGCCGCTGAGAGCATGAGCGGCCCGCTGATCTACGGTTTCTCTGAAGATGCCGTGGCCGCAGCAAAGGTGATCGCTGACTTTGCCAAGGGCAATGACAAGCTGGTCATCAAGGCTGGTGCGTACGCTGGCAAGGCTCTGGACGCCAATGGCGTCAAGTCCCTGGCCTCGATCCCCAGCAAGGAAGTTCTGCTGGCCCAAATTTGCGGTCTGCTGCAATCGCCGATCTCGGGCTTCGCCCGCGTGCTGGCCGCAGTGTCCGAGCAAAAGGGTGGCGGCGCGCCTGCTGCAACCGAAGAAGCTCCTGCTGCTTGATCTGCTCTTCGAGCAATCAACACCGTATTCAATATCCAACCGATTTTAGGAACCCAAAATGGCATTCGATAAAGACGCATTCCTGACCGCCCTGGACAGCATGTCCGTGATGGAACTCAACGAGCTGGTCAAGGCCATCGAAGAGAAGTTCGGCGTGTCCGCAGCCGCCATGGCTGCTCCCGCTGCTGGCGGTGCTGCTGGTGGCGCTGCTGCCGCTGCTGAAGAGAAGACCGAATTCAACGTCGTGCTGACCGACGCTGGCGCCAACAAGGTTGGCGTGATCAAGGCCGTGCGCGAAATCACCGGTCTGGGTCTGAAGGAAGCCAAGGACCTGGTTGACGGCGCTCCCAAGAACGTCAAGGAAGGCGTGGCCAAGGCTGACGCTGAAGCCGCCGTCAAGAAGCTGGTTGAAGCCGGCGCCAAGGCTGAGCTGAAGTAATCGGCTCGCGGCGCAAGCCGCAGCATCCGGCCCGGTTTGACCGGGTGCGGAAACCCGAATGGCTGCCTCCGAAAGGAGGCGGCCTTTGGCGTCTGAAGGGTTTCGGCCCTTGAGAGCAGCCGAAAGGCCTTCCGGTAGTACACTGGAGGGCTTTTCGAGTGTTCTCTGAACCGACTGCGGAGAACCGGTTTGGTCGAGCTCTGGTGCTAATCCACAACAGCATCGGGGTTGTCAGCCAGCGGTTGGTAGTGGCCAACCACCAAGCCTCAGGTGCAATGCCTGAATGGCCAGTCGCCGAACAATAGCGTGCTCCCACGGCCAGGGGGCGGGCTGAATTCGAAACGGCGCACCGCTGATGGTGCCCGAAACGGAGAGTTTATGGCGCAAGCAACCCCCTATAGCTACACCGAGCGCAAGCGGATTCGCAAGAGTTTCGGCAAGCGCGGCAGCGTTTTGAACGTGCCTTATCTGCTGACGATGCAGAAGGATTCATACGTCGCCTTCCTTCAGAAGGACGTGCCGCCGCAGCAACGCAAACCCGAAGGTCTGCAAGCCGCTTTCATCTCGGCGTTCCCCATTGTTTCGCACAATGGTTTCGTCGAGATGAAGTTCATCGAGTACAACATCGCCAAGCCGGCGTTCGATGAGCGTGAGTGCCAGCTGCGGGGTCTGACGTTCGCTTCTGCCGTGCGCGCGCGCCTGCAGATGATCATCTATGACCGCGAGACGTCCACGTCCCAGTCCAAGGTGGTCAAGGAAGTGAAGGAGCAAGAGGTCTACATGGGCGAAGTGCCCCTGATGACCGACTACGGCTCCTTCATCATCAACGGCACCGAGCGCGTCATCGTGTCTCAGCGGCACCGTTCGCCGGGCGTGGTCTTCGAGCACGACAAGGGCAAGACCCACTCGTCGGGCAAGCTGCTCTACAGCGCGCGCGTGATCCCGTACCGCGGCTCGTGGCTCGACTTCGAATTCGACCCGAAGGACATCCTGCACGTGCGCATCG
>JACPOH010000047.1 GCA_016185075.1 Aquabacterium sp.
GGCCACCCACCAGGTGGACGACGTGCTGCAGGAAATCCGCATCCGAGTCGAGAAAAACGAGCGCGTGCTGATCACCACGCTCACCAAGCGCATGGCTGAACAACTCACCGACTACCTGACTGAGAATGGCGTCAAGGTGCGCTACCTGCACTCGGACATCGACACGGTCGAGCGCGTCGAGATCCTGCGCGACCTGCGCCTGGGTACCTTCGACGTGCTGGTGGGCATCAACCTGCTGCGCGAGGGCCTGGACATCCCCGAGGTCTCGCTGGTGGCCATCCTGGACGCCGACAAGGAAGGCTTCCTGCGCGCCGAGCGCAGCCTGATCCAGACCATCGGCCGCGCGGCGCGCAACCAGAACGGCCACGCGATTTTGTATGCCGACAAGATCACCGAGTCCATGCGCAAGGCCATGGCCGAGACCGAACGGCGCCGCAACAAGCAGATCGCGCACAACGAGGCGCATGGCATCACGCCGCGCACCATCAACAAGAAGGTCAAGGAGCTGATCGACGGCGTCATGTCCAACGCGGCCAAGGATGATCTGAAAGCCGCCGAGGCCCTGGTCAAGTCCATGGAGGGCAGCGAAGCCCTGTCCGAGCGCGACCTGAGCAAGCGCATCAAGCAGCTCGAAAAGGAGATGCTGGAGTCCGCCCGCAACCTGGAGTTCGAAAAGGCCGCCCGCCTGCGCGACCAGCTGGCCCTGCTCAAGGAGCAGGCATTCGGCGCGGTGGTGCACGACCACGTGGTGCCCATCCAGGCTGGGCGCAAGTAAGGGGGGGCTTGCCTCGCACTTGTCTGGCACTTGTCCGGCCCTTGTCCTGGCGCAATGCAGGGGGCTGGTCATGTGCCCGGCACGGGCGCACAATCAAGCGGCGTCGGGGTTGAGCCCGGCCATGGTTTCTTCTTCCCGCGCCTTCGACCAAGGAGTGCATCATGGACAAGAAGCTTCACCGCCTTGAAACCTTCCGCGTGCAGGATCTGCATGGCGCCACCTACAAGGTCCACGCTTACGAGCACCTGACTCGGGTCGACAACCTGCTGGACATGCAGACCCAGTGGGAGCCGACTGGCGAATTCGAATACAAACTCGCCACAGGCGAGCATCTGGAGGTCGATGAGGACGGCACCATGTACGTGGCCGGTTCCGGCATGCCCTTGCAGCGGGTGTCGCCGTCTGCCCACGCCATGTGACCGGGATCTGCGTGCGACCTCGGTTTGTCGGCAACGGTCATGGCCACGGGCCTGTTTGCGGCGTATAAGTTCTGAATGGCTTTTTTCCCATCGTCCCTGTTCAAGTCCGCCGACCCATCATCAAGCCCCCGCGCGAGGGTGCTCATGATCTGCATGGGCAACATTTGCCGCAGCCCGACGGCAGAGGCCGTGCTGCGCCACAAGCTGGAGGCGGCTGGCCTTGCCAGCCTGGTCGAGGTCGATTCCGCCGGTACGCATGCCTACCATGTCGGCAGCCCGCCGGATCCGCGCGCCCTGGAGGCTGCCTCCAGGCGCGGCTACGAGATGAAGCACCTGCGCGCTCGCAAGGTACAACAGCAGGACTTTGACCGTTTTGACCTGTTGCTGGCCATGGACTGGGACAACCTGGCCCTGCTGGAAGAGAACTGCCCCAGTGACCTTCAGACGCGTCGCAAGCTCAAGCGCCTGACCGAGTTCCTACCGGCCCGATCGCCGCATGCCAGCGTGCAGACCGTGCCCGACCCCTACTACGGTGGCCCTGCCGGCTTCGAGTTCGTGCTTGATCTGGTGGAAGACGCCTGCGACGGCCTGGTCGAACATTTGCGACAAGTTGTCGCTTCTGTCGCGTCGCCTCCCTGACAAAGCCTGCGTGCCTGCCCTCGCCATCGAACGGGGCAGGGTCTTGGCCTGCTTCTTGATAGACCGGTTGCGGTGGGCGTCATCGGCGGGGAATCAGGGATGACCCGGGTTTGAAGTTGACTAAATCAGTTGGGTAAGCTATAATTGACTCCGTTACTCGGGATTAAGGCACCCCAGGTGCGTTGGAGATCCCGGCGCAACCCCTCAAAGGCCAACCCTTGCCGCGAAGGGTGTCGCCCGAGTCCCTGACCAAGGAGAAAAGCGATGCGTCTGACTACCAAAGGCCGTTTTGCCGTGACGGCGATGATCGATCTGGCTCTGCGTGAGCACACTGGCCCCGTGGCACTGGCTGCCATCAGCCAGCGTCAACAGATTTCCCTGTCTTACCTCGAACAGCTGTTCGGCAAACTGCGCCGTCACGAGCTGGTCGAGAGCACCCGTGGCCCGGGCGGCGGTTATTCGCTGGGCCGCAAGGCCGAAGACATCACGGTGGCTGACATCATCGTGGCGGTGGACGAACCCATCGACGCGACAGGCTGTGGTGGCAAGGAAAACTGCATGGGCGAAGACGGCGGCCGCTGCATGACGCATGACCTCTGGACCAGCCTGAACAACAAGATGATCGAGTACCTCGACTCCATCTCGTTGCGCAAACTGGTGGAAGACCAGCTCGCCAAGGGCGTGTCCATCGAAGCTCAGCCCATCAAGCGCGCGATCTCCACCCAGCCGGTGGTCAAGCCCATCAAGGTCACGGCCCCCAACTCGGTGTTTGCACTTGGCGCAGCCCTCACGAAGTAAGGGCCACTCAGCCTGCGGGTTTGCCTACCCCGGGCGGTGTCCCCGATAATCGAGAGTTTTGCGCAGCGATCATTCATTACTCGCCAGCAGCCGCCCATCTCACCATGTGGCATGGGTCTGGCGCCAGCTTTGTTGAGTCCCCACTATGGACATGACCCCTCACTTCCCGATCTACATGGACTACGGCGCCACCACGCCGTGCGACCCCCGCGTGGTGGACGCCATGATCCCCTGGCTGCGCGAGCACTTCGGCAACCCGGCGTCGCGTACCCACGCCTATGGTTGGGAGGCCGAAGAAGCCGTTGAAAAGGCACGTGCGCAGGTGGCCGATCTGATCGGTGCCGACCCCCGCGAAATCGTCTGGACCTCGGGTGCCACCGAGTCCAATAACCTGGCGCTCAAGGGTGCGGCGCACTTCTACAAGACGCGCGGCAAGCACATCATCACCGTCAAGACCGAGCACAAGGCCGTGCTGGACACCGTGCGTGAACTGGAGCGTCAGGGCTTCGAGGCCACCTACCTCGACGTCAAGGAAGACGGCCTGCTGGATCTGGACGTGCTCAAGGCTGCCATCCGGCCCGACACCATCCTGATCTCCGTCATGTTCGTGAACAACGAAATCGGCGTGATCCAGGACATCCCGGCGATCGGCGCACTGTGCCGCGAGAAGGGCATCATCTTCCACGTGGATGCCGCGCAAGCCACCGGCAAGATTGACATCAACCTGGCCACGCTGCCGGTTGACCTGATGAGCCTGGCCTCGCACAAGACCTATGGCCCCAAGGGCATCGGCGCGCTGTACGTGCGTCGCAAGCCGCGCGTGCGCATCGAAGCACAGATGCACGGTGGCGGCCACGAGCGTGGCATGCGTTCGGGCACCTTGCCCACGCACCAGATCGTCGGCATGGGCGAAGCCTTCCGCATCGCCAAGGAAGAAATGGCCACCGAGAACGTGCGCATCAAGGCCCTGCGTGACCGCCTGCTGGCAGGTCTGCAAGGCATCGAGCAGATCTTCGTCAACGGTGATCTGGAAAAGCGCGTCGCCCACAACCTGAACGTGTCGTTCAACTACGTGGAAGGCGAGTCGTTGATCATGGGCATCAAGGGCATCGCGGTGTCCTCTGGCTCGGCCTGTACCTCGGCCAGCCTGGAGCCCAGCTATGTGCTGCGCGCCCTGGGTCGCAGCGACGAGCTGGCCCACAGCTCGCTGCGCATGACCATCGGCCGCTTCACCACCGAAGAAGAAGTGGATTACGTGGTCAACACCCTGAAGGACCGTGTGGTCAAGCTGCGCGAACTGTCACCGCTTTGGGACATGTACAAAGACGGCATTGACATCAGCACTATTCAATGGGCTGCACACTAGCAGCAAAACACGAGGCGCTGTTGGCATCACCTCAGTGGTGTTAGCGGCGGCGGGGCCAGCGCCGGGCCGCCCCAAGCGTCCGGCCCCGCACCCCCGTGGGGGGTGGCTGCGGTACCCCGCAGCCGGGGGCGCTGTCAATGCGCGGCCCATTGGATGCTGTCGAGGTCGATGCCAGCCTGGACCATGTCCCACAGCGGACTGAGTTCGCGCAGGCGGTTGACAACTTCGGTGACGCGGGCGATCGCAAAGTCGACCTCTTCCAGGGTGGTGAAACGGCCGATCGTGAAGCGAACCGAGCTGTGGGCCAGTTCATCGCTGCGGCCCATGGCGCGCAGCACATAGCTGGGCTCCAGGCTGGCCGAGGTGCAGGCCGAGCCGGATGAGACGGCGATGTCCTTCATGCCCATCAAGAGCGATTCACCCTCGACGTAGTTGAAGCTCACGTTGAGGTGGTTGGGCGTGCGACGTTCCAGATCACCGTTGAGGTGGACCTGATCGATGCGTGACAGGCCGGCCCAAAGGTGGTCGCGCAGGCTGCGGATGCGTTCCAGTTCGGGACCCATCTCCTTGGCGGCGAGGTGATAGGCCTCGCCCATGCCGACGATCTGGTGGGTGGGCAGGGTGCCCGAGCGCATGCCACGTTCGTGTCCACCGCCGTGCATCATGGCTTCGATGCGCACGCGTGGCTTGCGGCGCACATACAGCGCACCCACGCCTTTGGGGCCATAACTTTTGTGAGCCGACATCGACATCAGGTCAATCGGCATCACGCTCAGGTCGATGTGCACCTTGCCCGTGGCCTGTGCGGCATCCACATGGAAGATCACACCTTTGCTGCGGCAAAAGCTGCCCAGGGCTTCGATGTCCTGGATCACGCCGGTTTCGTTGTTGACGAACATGACCGAGGCCAGCACGGTGTCAGGGCGGATGGCCGACTTGAACAGCTCGACGTCGACCAGGCCGTTGTCCATGACGGGCAGCACGGTGACTTCCCAGCCTTCGCGTTCCATCTCGCGCATGGTGTCGAGCACGGCCTTGTGTTCGGTGGCCAGCGTGACAAGGTGGCGCCCCTTGCTCCTGTAGAACGTGGCTGCGCCCTTGATGGCGAGGTTGTTGCTCTCGGTGGCACCGGATGTCCACACGATTTCACGCGGGTCGGCGCCAATCAGCAAGGCCACTTGTTCGCGGGCCAGTTCCACGGCCTCTTCGGCGGCCCAGCCATAGGCATGCGATCGGCTCGCGGGGTTGCCAAACCGTTCGCTGAGATAAGGGATCATCTTGGCGGCCACACGCTGGTCCACCGGTGTGGTGGCCGCGTAGTCCAGGTAGACGGGCCGGTTGGGCTGCACGATCAACGTCGACATGTAGGCTCCTTGTTCTGCCTGGTCGCCATCGACTCAGGCGTCGCTTGCAAGGGCTCATTGCAACTTGGGTGCCAACCTCAGGTGGTCGCTTAAGTGCTTGATTTCATTTGACAAAGGTCAAAGTGACCATGGCCACAGTAGTGAAATCGTCGCGACAAGGGCATGTGGTTTTTGTCGGGTTTGTTGTGCGCTGTCGGGGCTGGGGTAGAGCGCGTGGCCCGCTTCAACAAGGGCACTGATCTTGCAAAGCGCTCGGGTACCGAATGCAACAGGGTCGGCTTGCCGATACCACGCCATGCCCATCTACGAATACCACTGCCCGGCTTGCGACAAACACTTTGAACTGCTGGTGCGCAGCAGCACCGTCCCGGCTTGCCCTCAATGCGGCTCGACCGTGCTGGACAAATGCGTGAGCGCACCTCAGCCACCAGGCAAGAGTGCGGGCATCATCAAGCGCGCCCGTGCGCGTGCCGCCGCGGAGGGGCACATGAGCAACTACAGCCAGGCTGAGCGTGGCAAGCTCTTGTCGTGATGCATGGCGGACGCGCGTCATGAGCGCGTGCTGCATCTTGCGCATTGCGCCTTGTCAAGAGGCCCGCAGCAGATTGATCAGATCATGAACACATGAACAAACGCATTCTGATCATCCAGGGACACCCTGACGGGCAGGCTCGAAAGCACCTGTGCCATGTCCTGGCCGACGCTTACGTGCAAGGTGCACTCGCCGCTGGCCACGAGGTACAGGTGGTCGATGTGGCCACGCTGAACTTCCCGCTGCTGCGCAGCCAGCAGGAATGGGAGGAGGGCGCATTGCCGCCATCCTTGCAGGCCTCCCAGAAGGCCATAGCCTGGGCGGATCACCTGGTGCTGTTTTTCCCCTTGTGGTTGGGCGACATGCCCGCGGTGCTCAAAGGCTTTCTGGAGCAGGTGGCGCGCCCCGGTTTTGCCTTGAGCAAGGGCGGGGATGGGCGCTTGCCCGCCAAGCTGCTGACAGGGCGCTCGGCGCGCGTTGTGGTGACCATGGGCATGCCGGCCCTGATCTACCGTTGGTACTTCCGTGCGCACAGCGTGAAGGCCCTGGAGCGCAACATCCTGGGCTTCGTTGGCATCGCGCCGGTACGTGAAACGCTGATCGGCAGCGTGGACGGCCTGGGTGAAGCCGGCGTCACCACCTGGTGCGGCAAGTTGAGCAAACTGGGGCGGCGGGCGTATTGACCGTGCCGGCACGTTGGACCGTTGGCCTCTGGTGTGATGGGTTCCCCCAATTCACGGGGCCTGGGCATCAATCAATTGAAATGCGAATCATTCTCGATTACAATCAATTAACAATGATTCGCATTTGCAATTCAGCATGCCAGCCTCAACCGCCGTCCACGATGGCCCGTCGTCTGCCTTCAGGATCTCGCCCGCAGCGTTGGCCTTGGTCGTGGCGGCCCACATGGGCATCGCTTGGCTGCTGACTGTTTCGCGCCCCTCGCCCTTCACGCCGCCTCAGCCCCCGTTGATGGTGGAGATCATCGACGCCAAGGCGCCCACGCCGCCCGCTCCCAAGACGCCTGACCTCACGCCGCCCAAGCCCAAACCCATGGCGCGTCAGGCGCATGCCACCCGTGAGCAGGAGGCGCCGGTGCTTGCCGCCAAACCCATGGCGCCAGAGCCTGCGGTCAACGAAGCCAGGGGGGCGCCACCTGTGCCATTGCCCGCCATTCAGGCGCCGCCAGCGCAGGCCGCTCTGGCGCCTCATGCCGTGCAGGTGGCCGCTGCAGCCCCCACGCCTCCTGCATTCGACGCGAACTACCTGGACAACCCCAAACCGGCGTACCCGCCCATCTCCCGCCGTGAACGCGAGCAGGGCAAGGTGCTGCTGCGGGTGTATGTCGACGCATCGGGCGCTGCGGGCAAGGTCGAGCTGGGCACCAGCTCCGGCCACGAGCGTC
The DNA here is from genome assembly GCA_016185075.1 of Aquabacterium sp. Lineage (GTDB taxonomy): Bacteria > Pseudomonadota > Gammaproteobacteria > Burkholderiales > Burkholderiaceae_C > Aquabacterium. Next base: position 7,299 of record JACPOH010000047.1, read on the forward strand.
TCGACAAGGCCGCCCTGGCCGCCGTGAGCCGCTGGCGTTTCGTGCCTGCGCGGCACGGCGCTGAAGCCGTGGCGGCCTGGGTCACGGTTCCCATCATTTTCAGCCTCAAGGATTGAATCGTCATGAACGAGTCGCTTGACCTCGCCCTCTTCTGGGCACATCTGGACCTGGTTGCCCGCTTTGTGCTGGCGCTGCTGCTGTTTGGTTCCATCACGTGCTGGTATTTGATCGTCACCAAGACGGTTCGGCTCTACCGCACCGGCCAGCGCAGCCGGCGCTTCCTCAAGGCTTTCTGGGAGGCGCCCAACCTCGATGCGGTCGCCCGTGACATCAAGGCACAAGGCTCGTCCGACCCGTTCTCGCACTTGTTGCACCACGGGTTCACGGCGCTGGACCACCTCAGCCGTCGCGAAGAAGCCGCCAGCCTGATCGATGCCGGTGCCCCGGATGAGATGCTGACGCGCGCCCTGCGTCGTGCCATTGAAGAAGACAAGGCCAGCATGGAGTTCGGCCAATCGTTCCTGGCCACGGTGGCATCGAGCGCGCCCTTTGTGGGGCTGTTCGGCACGGTCTGGGGCATCTACCACGCGCTGGCAGCCATCAGCCTGACGGGGCAGAGCACGCTTGACAAAGTGGCGGGCCCCGTTGGCGAGGCCCTGGTCATGACCGGCATCGGCCTGGCTGTGGCCATCCCCGCGGCCATCGCCTACAACGCGTTTGCCCGTGTGAACCGCAACGTCATGTCCCGCCTGAACTCTTTTGCGTATGACGTTTTCAACTTCATGGCGACCGGCATCAAAGCTTCGCCGCGCAAACCGGACAACACCGACAGCCGTGACAAGGTGATGGACTCGCCGCGTGCTCAAGCGCATGCCGCGCGCTGATCAGGGAGAACGACCATGGCATTTGGAAGCCTTGAAGGCGAAGAGGACGACGCCCCTCTGGCCGAGATCAACATGGTGCCGCTCATCGATGTGATGCTGGTGCTGCTGGTGATCTTCATCGTCACGGCCCCCATGCTCACGCATGCGGTCAAGGTGGACTTGCCCAAGGCGAGCTCGTCGATCAACGTGAGCAAGCCCGACCACGTGCAGCTGGCCATTGATGGCGAGAGCCGCCTGTACGGGCACGGCGCGCCTGTTGAAGCTGATGCGCTCAAGGCTCACCTGCATGACTCGGCGGCCCTGCAACCTCAACCCGAGCTGCACATTCGTGCCGATCGCACCACGCCTTACGAAAAGGTGGCGCAGGTGATGTCGATGGCCGCCAGCGAGGGCTTGGGCAAGATCGGTTTTGTCACGGACCCGAGCACGCGCGCGCCATGAGCCCGATGGACCACCTCATTGACGACAGCCCCGCAGCCGCTTCGGAGCGCCAGCCTGTCGCGCTACCCGTCCGTGTGGACAGCCAGGCGCTGTTCGAGGGGCAGCGCGAGCTGATCATCCAGCACCGTGGCGAGGAATACCGTCTGAGGATCACGCGTCACGACAAGCTGATCCTCACCAAGTAAACCTCCGACGACCTTCCCTACCGTTTCACCGCAGCCAGCCAGTCGCATTGAATTGCACAAGCCAGCCAGCCTCCATGACTTCACCATTCAGGATTGACTGACTCATGACTCATTGCAAGCAAAAACGCGCAAGCCATCAGAACCTGCTGCCCCTGGGCGCGCTCATGATGGCCGGTCTGGCCCCTTTGTCACAGCAGGCGCTGGCCGATGAGGCCACGAACGCCAAAGCCAAGGAACTGGCGCCTGTCAATGTGCAGGCCGACGTCGACAAACCCGATGGCGCCCGCGCCACCACCACCCGCGTGGGCAAGGTGCTGCAGGACCCGCATGACGTGCCACAGGCCGTCACATCGGTGACCAGGAGCATCATGGAGCAGCAACAGGTTGGCTCTTTGAAAGAAGCGCTGCGCAATGTGTCCGGTCTGTCGTTCAACGCGGCCGAAGGTGGCCGCTCTGGCGACAACATGAACCTGCGCGGCTTCTACACCTTCGGGGACATGTACCTCGATGGCATCCGTGACACGGCGCAGTACAACCGCGAGACCTTCAACCTCGAACAGGTGGACGTGCTGCGTGGCGCCGGTGCCATGCTGTTTGGCCGCGGCCAGGCCGGTGGCGTGATCAACCAGGTCAGCAAGACACCCTTGAGCCGTGATCAGTACAAGCTCACCGGCAGCGTGGGCACGCATGGCTACCAGGAGGCCAAGGCCGATCTCAACAAGGTCATCAACGAACAGACGGCCCTTCGTGTCAACGCCATGCAGCGTGACGAAGGCAGCTGGCGACGCAACCCCACCACGGGCAGCGAGCCCGAGATCCACCGCACCGGCCTGGCGGTCAGCCTGGGCTTGAACCTCAACACGGACAAGCAGTTCTGGCTGAACCACTACACGGCCTATGGCCGCGACAACCCGGATTACGGCAACTCCTTTGACGCGTCCACACGCAAGCCTGGCACCAGGCTGCCCGCCAGCACCTATTTCGGCAACGAGCAGACTTTCGATGACAGCGACACCAGCATCACGACGCTGGTCAATGAATACCGCATCACGCCCAGCACCCAATTGCGCACCCAGCTGCGCAGCGCGGACTACAAGCGCAGCTATTGGGCCAAGACGCCCAACCTGAGCACGCTGCCTGATGCCGCAGGGGCTGTCGGCGGCAACGTGGCGCGGTTGCTGGACTACCGCACCATCACGCTGCAATCGGACTTGTCGACCAAATTTGATCTGGCCGGCATGAAGCACGAGGTGATCACGGGCCTGGAGTGGTTGCGTGAAGACAGCTACCGCAAGGCCTTGCAGAACTTCGGTACGAACACCGCGCCCGACTACCGCGCCTACCAGGAGGCGACCACCGGCACGGCTTCCGCCTTCACCAGCGACTCGTATGCCTACTATGTGCAGGACACGGTCGAGTTCATCCCGAAATGGAAGGCCACGCTGGGCGTGCGCCGCGACCAGATGGACGCCGAGTACAGCAGTACCACCTCGCCCAAGCTGAAGTACGGCGAGAACAGCTACCGCAGTGCCTTGTCCTACCACCCCACGGATGACACGCACTACTACGTGGGCTGGAGCGACTCCTTCAGCCCCACCGCCGACCTGTATCAGCTGACGGTCACACCCCAGCCACCCGAGCGCAGCGCCGTGCTGGAGCTTGGTGCCAAGTGGCTGGTGATGGATGGGGACCTGGCGCTGCGTGCCGCCGTATACCAGGCCACCAAGAACTGGGAGCGCAACACCGATCTGGAGTCCACCTCGACCATCCTGACCAAGAAGCGCCGCACGCGCGGCATCGAGCTGGAAGCCGCAGGCCGGGTCAACGAGGATTGGGAAGTGTTTGCCGGCCTGGCCTTGATGAACGCCAAGATCCTGGAAGTGGCCGAGAACGTGAACAGCACGACGGGCGCCATCACCTCGGCCAACCCGGCGTACGCCGGCAAGCGCGCACGCAATACGCCGGAGTACACCTTCAACCTGTGGTCGACGTATCAGCTGAACTACCAGTGGAAGGTCGGCGGTGGCGTGGAAACCAAGGGTGACCGCCAGGCGGTGAACCCGAGTGGAACGGGCGCCGTGCCCACGCTCAATGGCGTGTACTACCCCAACACCGCACCGTCTTATGTGCGTTGGGACGCCATGGTCGAGTTCGAGCCCAACAACAAGTGGCTGTACCGCTTCAATGTGAAGAACCTGTTCGACAAGCTGTACTACGACGCGGTGTACGACAACGGCGGCTTCGCCGTGCCGGGGCCGCGCCGCACCGTCACCTTGACGGCCGAGTACAAGTTCTGATCTCAACCGAAGGAGGGGCCATGCTCATCACGATCGACCATGTTCTGACGCCGGATGAGCTGGCCCAGGCCCGTGAATGGTTAAGCCAGTCTCAATGGCAAAGCGGTGCCATCACGGCGGGTGTGCAGGCCGCGCAGGCCAAGAACAACCTGCAACTGGCCGAAGATGCCCCCCACCTGCCGGCTCTGCGCCAACTGGTGCTGGGTGCCCTGAACCGCTTGCCCTTGTTCTTCACGGCAGCCTTGCCGCTCAAGGTGCTGCCGCCGTTCTTCAACCGCTATGGCGGCGAGGCCAATACCTACGGCTTCCACACGGATTGCGCCATGCGACTGTCGCCGCAGCGTGGTGAGGGCTATGTGCGCGCCGATGTGTCGGCCACACTGTTCCTGTCAGACCCGGATGAGTACGACGGCGGCGAGTTGACCATCGAAGATACCTTTGGCATGCACGGTGTGAAGCTCAAGGCAGGCAGCCTGGTGCTGTATCCCTCCTCGTCGATCCATGCGGTGACCCCGGTGACGCGCGGACAGCGCCAGGCCTGCTTCATGTTCATCCAGAGCATGGTGCGTGACGCAGGCCGGCGTCGCCTGCTGTATGACATGGACATGGCCTTGTTGCAGCTGCGCCAGGAGGTGGGCGAGATCGACCCCGTTGTGCGCTTGACAGGCACGTATCACAACCTCCTGCGCCAATGGGCGGACAGCTGATGGGCCTGCCACCTGTCGAGCGCGCCAGCGATTACCTGAGCCTGGCGCGAGCGCGCCTGGATGACGCCACCTGGCGCTACCTCATGGATGGCGATGGAAGCGGGAACGAGCAAGCGCTGGCCGATGTGCGGCTCATGCCCAGGCCGCTGAGTGCCGTGGCCGGTGGGCATACCCGCTTGCGCCTGTTCGGGCAGGAACTGGCTCATCCCTTCGTGCTGGCGCCGGTGGCGTATCAGCGTTTGTTTCACGCCGATGGCGAGCTGGCCACGGCCATGGCCGCCGCTGCACAAGGTGGCCAGCAGGTGATCAGCAGCCTGGCCAGCATGTCCATCGAGGCCATCGTACAGGCGGCCGCGGCGGGCGGAGGGGCAGCGCCCTGGTTTCAGCTTTACTGGCAGCGCGACCGGCCGCGAACGCTGCGCCTCTTGCGCAGGGCCATGGATGCGGGCTGTTCGGCCATCGTGTTCACGGTGGATGCCCCTGTGAAGCTGGCCACCATGCGGCTACCCGCCGACATCCACGCCGTCAACCTGGAGGCGCCAACCCACGCCGACTTGCCCGCCGAGGGCGGCAGCCTGGTGTTGGATGGCTGGATGGGGCAGGCCCCGACCTGGGACGACCTCGCCTGGCTGCGGCAACAGACCACGCTGCCCCTGCTGATCAAGGGCGTGCTGCACCCCGACGACGCGGTACGGGCGCTGGACCTGGGGTGCGACGGCGTGATCGTCTCCAACCACGGCGGCCGTGTGCTGGAGGGCGCGGCCCTGAGCCTGGCCGCCTTGCCACATGTGGTTGAGCGTGTGGCTGGCCGTGCGCCGGTGCTGTTCGACAGTGGTGTGCGCAGCGGACGCGATGCCCTGGTGGCCCTGGCTCATGGGGCATCGGCCGTGTTGCTGGGGCGGCCTTATGTCTGGGGCCTGGCCAGCCATGGTGCGCTGGGTGTGGCGCACGTGATCCGCCTGATGCGCGACGAGCTGGAGATGACGATGGCGCTCACAGGGTGCGCCACGCTGGCAGACATCGACGTCAGCCGGCTGGCTTGATGTTCGGCGCCAGTTTGCCGGCCAGCAGCAAGGCCATCAGCGGGATGAACTCCGCGAAGATGCGGATCTCCGAGAGGTTGCCCACCACCATCATCCCCAGGAAGAAGGGGATGAAGCACAGCATCATGTTGCGCAGCCGCGTGTCGGCCTGACCACGCATGAACAGCAACACCCACGCAAAGCCGAAGGCGAAGAACACATTGGCCGTGCCACGGTATTCGGGGCCCAGCCAGATGAAGGCAAAGTTGTAGTACAGCCTCAGGAAGCCAGGCACGTGATAGAGCGAGACCATGTCATCGCTGGAGGCGTGCAGCACGGCCGAGATGACGAGCTTGACGGCCACACTCACGGCCAGCAAGGCCAGAAACTGGCGCCACACCGCGCGCCAGGCCGGCCAATGGAAGGCCAGGTAGAAGAAGGGCAGGATGATGGCGGTTTCCCGGTTCATCATCGCGGGTATGCAGAGCGCTGCCAGCATCAACCAGTGCTGCCTCGACACGATCATCCACAGCCCCATGGCCATGAAGGCCAGAGAGCTCATGTCGTACGGGTAGTAGTAGTTGTTGTAGCTGGAGACCACGAAGGTGGCAAACAGTTGCCACCAGAACAGGAAGAGCATGGTCAGCAAGCTGCCTTTGCGCTTGTCCAGCGCCAGCCAGGCCTTCCACACGAAGATGAAAGCGAGGACGGTCGCGGTGAGGTCCATGGCCATGAACAGGAAGGCCAGGCCTCGGTCTCCCAGGTGGTGCAGCCTGTCAACGCCGTTGGCAATCATGAAGGTCAGCACGCGGGATTGAAACGGCTGCTCGCCATCAAAGTCCACCAGAAAGCGCCACTTGAACAGCACGCGGCTCTTGGCGGCATGGCCGACTGTCAGCGCGGCAGCGAGCAGCAGGTTGACCATGGCGATCAGCCAGATGTGGTGCTTCTTGAGCGGGCTTGTTGTACCGCTGGCTTCCAATTGCATGACGGGGTGTGGGGTGAGCCGGATCCAGCCGAATGTAGCACCCGCCTCATGCTGGCTCAGGCTGGGTAAATGCCCAGTCAGGGCGTGGACCCACTCAAGTCGGGGTCATGCTGAACCAGGGCGGGTGCTGCTGTCGGTAGACGCGCAGCCACATCATCAGCGCTGGTGTCAGCGCGCGTGCGCCGAACACCAGCGCATCGTCGAGCCCGCGCCCGCTGGGGCCTGCCAGGGCTTGACCGGCCGCAGCCAGGCCTGCCCAGTCCACTTCGGGCATGTTGTTGCGCAGATCCGCGGGGAGTGCCGCGGCGGCCTCGGTGAGCAGACGCAGTTGCCGCGCCACTTCCTGTCGGGTCAGGCGTGAGGCCAGCAGTTCGGTGTCTTGCAAGCCTTCGGTGAGGGTCAGCACGGCGATGCCGGCTTCTTCCATGATTTTGAGCAGGGCGGCGCCAAACATGGTGGTGGTGTCAGTGGGCTTGAAGTGCACGGCTGCTGAGCAGGTCGTTGGTGGCCCAGGCAAACTCGAGCCAGGCGGCCGCCAGGTCGGCGGTGATGGCGCGCAGGTAATCGGGGGGAGGCTGGTGCTCGTCGGGGAAGTTCGACAGCGCGCAGGACTGGGCGTTGAAGACCAGTGCATCGGCCACCAAGGTTTTGCTGAAGCCCGCAAAGGTGGCCAGAACTGGCTGTGTCAAGGCGTGGCGCCCCTCGTCAGCATGGACGCCCGCACCTGACGGGGCGTCCATGCCGAACGTGAGGCAGGCCAGTTGCTCCAGTGCGCGGCTGTAGGTTTGTTCGACAGCCGCCAGCACCGCTCTCTGCGTGACGCGGTCACGGTCCTGCCGTGACAACATCTGTTTGACCTGTTGCTGATAGCGGGGCATCGCTTGCGCGCGCTCGGCGGTGACCCACTGCTGAAACCGGGCCAGGGCCGCGTCTGCCCTGGAGGCGTCCGCTTGGTGGCTGGACGACATCGGGCGCAGGAAATCAGCCAACCTGGCTGCGGATTCAAGCGCCCCCTCCATGTGACCCGCCGCCTGCCTGGCCGTTTCCGTGCCACCGAAGAACAGCCGGCCGGACCAGTGCGGGCGGCGCAAGACCGGGGCGGCCTGTGGCGGGCCACTGAGTGAGTCTGTGAGGTCCAGCGCGCTGCAGGTCAGCGGGTCGGTCGCCCAGTCCTGGGTGGTGATGGCGTCAACCTGCGCGTCCAGGCCGAACAGCTGGGCGAACTGGCTGGACACCAGCAGGGGCATGCTGCGTGCGAAACGCGGACGGGTGTCGGCCGTCATGGCATGGAAGCCGGCCAGCGCGGCACCTTCTTCATCGCTGGCATCCCACACCTCGCGCAACACCGCGTGTGCATGGCTCACGAAAGCACTGCCGGACCAGCCCTGCTGGAGCCAGAAAGGGCGGGTGTAGCGGGCAAAGGACTTGGCCTCGCGCGCCATCCAGGTCGACACGGCATTCATGGCCTCGACGCTGGCGGCGGGCAGGACCGGCTCGAACCGGATGTGTTGGGCCACCAGCCTGGGTGGCATGGCCAGCACCACACGCCGGGCCATGACGCGTGCCTCCATCGGGGCGCCGCCAGATGTGTCTGACGCAACGAGCTCGAAACGCAAGGCGAGATGTTCGCCTCGATCTTGCACGGACACCAGACGCCGGCCCAGCTGGACGGTGTCTTCCGGCAGGTGGTTCACCAAGGTGTTGACCAACTTGCCCATGCCCCCGGCCAGACGGCGCGCGCCGCCATGGATGCCTTGGGCGTCCAGTGCTTCAGGGGCACGGCTGGCATCCGCGAGATTCAGCACCATGCCATGGTCTGGCTGGGCCAGCGAGCGCAGCCCCAGCGACTCGATGAGCGCGGTGACGCGGGGCTCGGTGTCCGGCCAGTACCAGCTGGCGCCCAGGTCCACTGCCGCGCCGCCTGTTGCCGGCACATCGGTGAGGATGCGCCCACCCGTTCGCATGCGGGCATCGAACAGGGCCACGCGCAGTCCTTGCAGATGCAACTGCCGGGCAAGCGCCAGGCCGGTGAGGCCGGCTCCCACAATGGCGACGTCGATCATGGCTGCCTCTCGTGTGTTCGTCCCTGCGTGGCGGGCGTGGTGCTGGGTTCAGACGAAGCTCAGCAGCTCGACGGTGACGGGCTCCTCGCCCAGCGTGGCCTGACAGGCCAGACGGGATTTGGAGCTCACGCCCACCAGGGCGTCGAGCTTCTCGTTTTCGGTGCGCTGGATCTTGGACAGGCTCTTGCGGCCTTCCTGGATGAAGACGTGGCAGGCGCCACATTGGGCCTTGCCCTCGCACTTGCTCATGATGGCGGCGCCGGCGGCCTTGATGGCGGCCATGAGGGTGGTGCCGGGGGCAGCTTCAAAGGTGATGCCGGCGGGCAGAATGGTCAGGGTGGTCATGGTGCAACTCCTGGTTGTGGTCAGCGGTTGGTGGAAAGAGGTTGGCGGAAAGAGGTTGGCGGAAAGAGGTTGGCGCAACAGGGCGTGATGGCGGGGTGATCAGGACGCGCACAACAGCGTGGCCATGTCGGCCAGGCTCAGTTCGATGCGGGTCACCTTGTTTTCTTCCAGGAAGCGGGCTTCCATGCGCGTGGGCTCGCTGGGCAGCACGGCCCAGTGGCGCTCGCCCGAGCGCTTCATGATCTGGCGTGCAAAGCTGCGTGTGAGCTGGTCGTTGAAGCGGCAGCCCATGAACAGGAAACCTTTGCCTTTGCGCAGTTCCTGCACTTCGGCGGGGATGGGTGTCTGGATGTCGATCTCGGTCAGCACCTCGACATAGTCCGAATCCGACACCAGGTAGTTGCTCGCCGGCGAGTGGCCGCCGATGGGCCGGTACACCAGGGACTTCCAGCCAGGCGAGCAGCTCTCTGCCATCTGGCCATCGGCGTCGTAGAAGGCCGTCCAGGTGCCGAAGTGTTCCGATTGAGACAAGCCCTGGACCTGGCCCCAGTCCTTGGCGGGCCTTTGGGCCGCATACGCCTTGACCAGGGTGTCGTCGTACCAGCTCTCGACCACCAGAGGTGGAGCGAGTCTGGCGATCCAGTCATGCAGGGGGCTGGCGCTCGGGACTTTGGCGAAAACCTCGTCCATCTGGCTCACCACGCTCTTGCGGTGCTTGAAGTTCTCGATGTACTGGGCCGCCTGCGTGAGCCGGTTGCGGATCTTGTGCGGCACGGTGACCTTGGCGGTCAGCAGGGCCACCAGCGCTTCGGGCGTGGAGGGCACAGGGCAGTCGGGGATCAGGTCCAGCAGGCCGGGGCCGAGGTAGGGCACGACGCAGCCTTCCTTGAGGCCGCTGGCCAGCTCGGGCAGCCACTCGTTCGTGTTGGCCGCGGCAAGAGGCAGCGGCCGGGTTTCGATGACGGGCATGTTCAACTCCGTTTTCAGTCCGCGCAGGGCGGTTCAGATCAGTAGATGGCCGCACCCGCACCCACATTGACGGACGCATCCTTGAGCGTCTTGACGATGTACTTGACCTCGTCTTCGTCCAGGTGGGTGTGGAAGGGCAGGGTGAGCGAGCGGTCGGCGATGCGCTCGGTGTTGGGCAGCAGGCCCCGATGCCAGCCGCTTTGCTGGTAGTGGAACTGCTGGTGCAGGGGCACGCAGTAGATGGCGGACTCCACCGAGTTCGAGTCCATGTCCTCGATGATCTGGTTGCGTGCGCTGCCGGTGAAGCGTTTGCCCAGGTGGATCTTGTAGAGCATCCAGTGGACCTCGTCGATGTGCTCGGCGAGATAAGGCGGCTTGATGCCTTCGAAGCTCTGCATCTGCGCGTGGTACCAGGCTTCCACCTGCTTGCGCTTGATCAGGATCTCGTCGATGCGCTGGAGCTGGGCCAGGCCCACGGCCGCAGCACAGAGCTGAAGGTTGCGAGAAGTCGAAGATGGCGACATCACCGAAGCTGCCGGTCAGCCGACCCTGGTAGCGCGAGCCGATGGCCTCGGTGCTGTCTTCGATCAGCTTGAGGCCGTGTGCATCGGCCAAGGCGCGCAGGCCTTGCCAGTCGGCCGGGTGGCCGTTGACGTTGCTGGCCAGGATGGCCTTGGTGCGCAGCGTGATCTTGTCGGCGGCCTTGGCTGGGTCGATGCAGCCAGACCAGTAGTCGATGTCGGCCAGAATGGGTGTGGCGCCCACGATGGTGATGGCGTGTGCAATCTGGTGCCAGGCATACGCCGAGGTGATGACCTCGTCACCCGGGCCGATGCCCATCACCTTCAAGGCCAGGCAGGCGCCCAGGGTGCCGCTGGCCACCGCTGCCGCGTGCCGACGGCCGATGTAGGTGGCCATGGCCTGCTCGAAGTCCACCACCAGCGGCCCGGCGGACAGCTGGTTGCTGCGCAGGGTCATCACCACGGCTTCGAGTTCATCGGTGCTGATGTCGGGGTCCGACAGGTAGATCCAGTCGCCCGTCTCTTCGTCGGTGCCGGGCGCAAGTTCGGTTTGGGTGTCCATGGCTGGCCTTTCAGATCGGGGCTCAGTTCTGTGTCAGCACGAAGGCCGAGGCCTGCTGGGGTTCGGCGGTGACCGTCCAGCAGTGGCCATCGGTCGACATGAGGTAGATGGCGCGCTCGGGCGTCACCTGCAGGGCAGGCCGCTCGCCGCGCATGTCGAAGGCATCGAGCACCAGCGCGCGCAAGGGGGCAAAGCGCTCGCGAATGGCCGCTGCCGCAGCCCGCACCGTGGTCGACTGGCCCAGGATGGTGGCGGCCTCGTTCAGTTGCTCGGGCGAGATGGCCATGTCAGACCTCCTCGCCGGTTGTGGTGCGGCGGGCTTCGACCGTGATGGGCAAGCGGGTGTCGTCCGGCATCTCGGGCAGGGCGAGTTGCCAACCATTGGCCATGGTCACCAGGCCACCCCACATCGTGGGCCGCTCCATGGACACGATGGGCTCTTCCAGGTCCTTCTTGGGGACGTAGACAGACAGGATGCCGTCGGCGCCCTTGCGGATCATGACTTTCATGCGAATACTCCAGTTGAGATGGGGGAAGGGCTGGTTGGTGCATGTTCAGGCCTTGCCTGCTCGGCCATGAGGGGCGCCAGCTCCAGTGGCAACCGCTCGATCACGGTCTGGATCTGCTGGGCGGTGGTCTGGCTGGACAAGCTCAGCCGCACGGCGCACAAGGCCTCTTCTCGGGTGAGGCCCATGGCCATCAACACGGGGGAGGGCTCGTTGCCGCTGGCCGAGCAGGCGGCGCCGGACGAAGCCATGACGCCCATGCGGTCCAGCTTGTTGAGCACCACATCGGCGTGCACGCGACCAAAGCGCAGGTAGGTGGTGTTGGGCAGGCGAGCCGCTTGAGCGCCGAAGATGACGGTGCCGGGCAGGGCCGCCAGCAGCCCTTGCTCGAGCGCCAGACGCAGGCGGGCCTGGCTGGCCGCATGGGTCACCCAGGCTTCAGGTGACAGGGAGAGGCGTTCGGCGGCCGCGCCCAGGCCCAGGATGCCGGGCAGGTTTTCGGTGCCGCCACGCCGGGCACGTTCTTGCGTGCCCATGAAGAGCGCCGGCCAGTTCAGGCCACTGCGTACCAGCAGCGCGCCCACACCCTTTGGGCCATGAAACTTGTGGGCCGACAAGGAGACCAGGTCCGCGCCTGACTTGGCGAAGTCAAAGGGCAGCTTGCCGATCAGCTGGGTGGCGTCCACATGCAGCAGCGCGCCTTGTTCATGCGCGAGGCGGGCCAGCTCGCCGATGGGCATGAGCACGCCGGTTTCATTGTTGGCCGCCATCACGGAAACCATTGATACCTGTGGCGTGATGCGCTCGCGGGCTTGCGCCATGTCCAGCGTGCCATCCGGCATGAGCCCGATCCAGTCGACATCGACCTGCTGGCGCTGGGCCAGATGGCGCGCCAGCTTCTGTACACCCGCATGCTCGCCCGCGCTCAAGACCAGGCGCTGGCGGCCATTGAAGCCCACAGCGCCCCGCAGGGCGATGTGGTTGGCCTCGGTGGCACCGCTGGTGAACACCACCTCGGCCGGTTTGCAGTTCAGGAAGCGGGCGACCTGGCCGCGTGCCATGGCCAGAGCCTGCCTGGCCTCCTGCCCCATGGCATGCGAAGAAGAGGCATTGGCCCAGGTCTGGCTGAGCGCCAGCGCCATGGCGCCCACCACGCCCGTGGACGGTGCCGTGGTCGCGTTGTTGTCGAGGTAGATCCAGTCAGTGTTCATGATGGACTCGGTGCGGTTCAGGGCCAGAACACCCGCAGGGGGTCCACGCAGATTTCGTCGAGCAGGGGCTGCAGGTGCCGGGATTCGTCATGCAGCACCCAGCGGTCATGCACGTGGTCCTTGAAGTACAGGGCCCAGGCGTCTTCGACCGGCTCCACCCAGGCGATGTCGATCACGCCGCCCTTGGGGTCGATGTTGCGCGAACAGCAGGGGCTGGTGATGACCCAGCCACCCGCTTCGGCACGCCTGATGTGCGGTTGCACATAGCGGTAGCGCACACGGTGGCGCAAGGCGCGCTCGATGCGGACGCGGTCCATGTCGTGGACGCGTGCCGCCTGTCTGGCCTGGGGGATGGGCAGGGTGTTCACGGCTGGGCCCTCCGGGTGTGCATGCGAGTCAGGCACCTGCCGTGTTCGGGCTGGTGTCGCCCAGCAAGCTCATCTGCCCGGCCGATTGCGCACGGGCATCGGCGAGCATCTGATCGAGTTCCATGCACAAGAGAATTTCTTCTTCGAGGCAGCCGATCACCAGTCCGCCTTCGAACTCGACCATGTAGACGGGCTGGTTGAGTTCCTCATGGCGGCCGACCTGCACGATCTCGCCTTCACTGCCGGTTTCCACCAGCACCTCATCGGCCGGGCGATCGGGGTAGCTGCCGTCGTTGACCAGGTCGACCAGGGCGACCACTTGCTGCCCCCACTGGTACTGGGGCTCACGGGGTTCGATCATCATGGGGAGATCCTCATCAAAGTTCCTTGAGCGCGCTGGCGCGGTCGCCCAGTTGGGCCAGGATGTCATCGGGCAGGTTGTCCAGCGTCATCAGCTCCTTGGCCCGCATGCCGACGCGGTAGCCGTAGTCGGTGAACTCGACCGCGTAGATGTAGAACTGCTGCAGGAAGGTGCCGATCGACACGACGTAACCCACGTCACCCTTCTTGACGAGCACATCGCCGATGTCCTTGCCATTGAAGGTGCCGTCGTTGCGGATGGTGGTGCGACTGACCACGCGCTCGCCGAACACGAAGCGCGGCGGGTCGGCGACCTCGATGGTGTCCTCGTCACGGTTGATGTCAGCCATGGGAAGCTCCTGTGTCGTTCAGGCGTTGTTTCACGGCGGCGCGTACTTCGCTGTCTTCGTCTTGCTGCATGCGTTGCAGCAAGTCGGGCAGGGCGCGTTGTGCCACTTCCCAACGCACGATGAGGTCCGGGTCAAAGGCGAGGCGCGCCAGCACGCCGACAGGCAGGCGTTGCGCCACGATGCGGCGCACTTCGGGTGCAGGGTCATCGATCAGGCGCATCAAGGCAGGCATCTCGATGCGTTGCGCCACCTCTTGCCTGACCACGGATTCAGGGTCGCTGACCAGCGCGGCCAGCAGCGCGGCGGGCAGGCGGCGGGCCACCCATTGGCGCACGCCGTAGTCCTCGTCGTGGGCCATGGCGGGGAGCTGGGCCGTGTCCAGCCTTTGCGCTACACGGATGCGCACTTCGCGGTGCGGGTCCTGGATCAGCTTCTGCAAGGCGCGCTGCGGCAGGCGCAAGGCCAGTTGCAGGCGCACGGTTTCATCCGGGTCGTCCAGCATGGCGGGCAGGTGGAACACGTCGGCATACCGTGCAGCGATGGCGCGCACTTCAAAGTACGGGTGGTGCAGCTGCGCCTTGGCCAGATCAGGGTGCCAGCGGAAGAAGCGGTCGATGCGGCGTGCGTAGCCATCCTGCATGCACGCATGCCCGATTTCGCACCCGCCTGTGGCCTTGAGGTGCTGATAAGGGCAGGCTGTGCAGTCAATGGGCTGGCCGAG
>JACPOH010000048.1 GCA_016185075.1 Aquabacterium sp.
CTTGAGCGCTTGAATACCCTTGCCCGGAGCACTGCTGCCCTGTTGCGCGCTCAGCGCTGCACCTGCAAGGAAACGCCCTAACTCTGCATTGTCAGGATAAAGCGAGAACAACACGCCACGCCTGACGTGAACCACATTGCTGGAAAACACGACCAGGTTCTGGGCCCAGGCCTCTCGCAGGACGAGCGGCAATACCGCAGACTCATCCACGGTCGTGGAGTCCTGGGGCAGCCACAGCGCGTCGCGCTTGGCGTTCATCGCACCCAGAACCTCCTGGTAGCGGCGCACCGCCGACTTCAAGTCGTCCGCCTCCAGCGCCAACAGCTCCAGGCCTTGCGATCTGGCCGCCTCACGCGCCAGGCGGATCAGCCAATCGTTCTGCCTGGGGTCATAGACGACGAAGACGCGCTTGGTGCCTGGTACAAACGCGCGCAGGCGATTGAACAGCAAGGCGGGGTCCGGTGCCAGGCTCTGTACCAGCATCCCCTGAGATTCAGACTCCGGCACGGACAGCACCCCGCCAGCCACGACGTTGACCTGCCGATCCAGCCCGATGGCCACTTTCAGGCCGCTGCGCCCCAGGGCGATCACGGTGCGGATATCCCGGCGGCGCAACTCCTCGGACAAGCCGGGTGCGCTGGCGCCCATCGTGACGGGGAAACTGGCCACACGGCCTCGTGCGCGGTCTTGGATGCCATCGATGATCGTGGCGAACACGCTACGGTAGGGCTCCCCGATATCGGGGTAGATCACCGCGATGCCGGGTCGACCCTCGTCTTCGGCAGCGATGGCCAAGCCGGTGCACCACAGGGACCCCAATGCCCCCAGCACCACCACCGCCAGCCACCGCCATTCACGCCATGCTGAGAACAAACAACGCCCCATGTGCCGACCGGCCAACCGTCTGCCGGGCCCCCATTTTGTACCGCCACGCGCCCACATTGCCAGATTCGTGCAGGACTTTCGCTATCCGTGTTGCGCCTTGTGCGCAACGCCTGGCATGCGCCCCTTGATCAAGTGCCCGCGACAAGGGGGATGACGACGGGCTGGCGCGCAGGCATGCTTGCGCCAACCTTAAGTGTTTCAAGATGTGACTTGAGGGTTTTGATGTAACAGGGGTCAGGCATCGTGAAGTCCGCCGAAGTCGTTCCGCTCGCTGAGCCGTTTGCCACGGTCAGTGCAGCGGCACTCATCGTTTCCTATCTCGAGGCCATTGGCGTGGACGTCGTGTTTGGCGTCCCGGGCGGCGCCATCGAGCCGCTCTACAACGCGATGGCCGTCAGCATGCGGCGAGGCGGCCTGCGCCCGGTGGTGGCACGCCACGAGGCGGGCGCCGCGTTCATGGCCGATGGCTACGCACGTGAAACCGGGAAGATCGGCGTGTGCGTCGCCACTTCCGGCCCCGGCGCCACAAACTTGATCACCGGCGTGGCTTGCGCCTATGACAACAAGGTCCCCATGCTGGTGATCACGGGACAACCTTCCCTGCCTGTCTTCGGCAAAGGCGCCCTGCAAGAGTCTGCATGCACCGGCATCAACACCGTCGGCATGTTCGGGCATTGCACTCGCTACAACACACTGGTGTCTCATGTGGACCAGCTCGAGACCAAACTGGTTCAGGCGCTGATGCGGGCATCACAGCCGCCACATGGGCCCGTGCACCTGTCCATCCCGCTGGACATCTTGCGCAGCCCCGTTGAGCCACGCTTGTCGCCTCAGACACTACAGGCCTTGCTGCGCAAGCCTTCTCTGGTTGACGAAGACATGGTGCACGCCTTGTTCACGTCCCTGCAAGGCGCCCGCAAGGTGGCATTGATCATCGGAGGCGACTGCGGCGAAGCCATTGATGCCATCACGCACTTCGCGGAGATGACGAACTCTCATTTCGTCACCACGCCGGATGCGAAAGGCTTGATCAACCCGCACCACGTCTTGTACCGCGGCGTGTTCGGCTTTGCAGGCCACAGCAGTGCACAGGATGCCCTCAATGACGATGTGGACCTGATCCTGGCGATTGGCACCAGCCTGGGCGAGTGGACCAGTGGCGCGTGGAGCCGCAGCGTGCTCAACAGCAAGCTGATCCACATCGACGCAACGGACGACCACTTGCGCCACTCACCCATGGCACGCCAGCATGTGCGAGGCCGCATTCGCACCGTGTTCGAGCGGCTGCTGGACATGATGCACATCGAGCAGGAATCGCTGGGCATGCCTTGGTCGCCAACCGATCTCAAGCATGCCCGCCGCAACATGGTGGCACTGCGAGAGCCCGAGAAGCTTCACAGCGACGCCACCCCGATCAAGCCTCAGCGCCTGATGGCGGAGCTGTCCAAGCGGCTGCCTCCCACCACGCGTTTTCTCGCAGATGCCGGTAATGCCACCGCGTGGGCGATTCATTACCTGGAGTCACGCAACAACCGCAGACTGGGCCTGGTGCCACCGCATGCCGGCGCGCCAGACCTTGCCGCCAACCGCGCCTGGCACGGTGAACGCCGCCATGACCACGCAGGCTGGTTGCGCGTTCTGATGGACTTTGCTCCCATGGGTTGGGCCATCGGCGCGGCAGTGGGTGTAGCGCAAGGCAAACCGACCTGCCCCGTGGTGTGTCTGACCGGCGATGGCAGTTATCTGATGAACGGACAGGAAATCACGGTAGCCGCACAGGAAGGCCTCACGGTGATCTTTGTGGTGCTCAACGACAGCGCGCTGGGCATGGTCAAGCACGGCCAACGCCTGGCGGGCGCCGAGCAGATCGCCTTCGAGTTGCCCACCGTGAACTACGCCATGATGGCGCGGGCCATGGGCATACCGGGGCATGTCATCGAGAGCCCCGACGATTTCAACCAGCTGGACATGACCGAGATACTGCGCCGCCCCGGCCCCACGCTTCTGGACGTCCGCATCGATGCCGACGAAGTACCGCCCATGAGCTTGCGCATGCAGACACTGGAAGGCTCGGTATGAGCGGCTCGCCATTGCACACACGCATCTGGCACGAACAAGCCGAACCTGACAACCCGTTTGCGACGCGCGTCGCGCGCTGCCACGGCTATGACGTCTATGGTCAGATGCTGGGGAAGGCCCGCTGGGCGGACATGGTGTGGCTGCTGCTCAAAGGCGACGCGCCAACGCCAGCCGAAGCGGCGATGCTGGATGCCCTGGCAGTCGCTTTGGCCAACCCCGGCCCGCGTGACCCCATGGTGCATGCGGCCATGTGCGGTGGCGTGGGCGGCTCACCGGGCGCAGCCAGTCTGATGGCGGCGCTGGCCGTGGGCGCGGGGCAAAGCGGCGGCGCACGCGACGTCAACCTCTGCATGCGCCACTGGGCGCAGTGCGCCGAAGCACCCAGCC
This sequence comes from Aquabacterium sp., assembly GCA_016185075.1. Taxonomy (GTDB): domain Bacteria; phylum Pseudomonadota; class Gammaproteobacteria; order Burkholderiales; family Burkholderiaceae_C; genus Aquabacterium. The sequence continues at coordinate 3,352 of JACPOH010000048.1, forward strand.
CCACATGGCCCGAGATCCTGACGCAAACCGGGCAGCCACGATGGCTCGCCCCGGACGACGCGGGCTGGCCGGCCATCGAACACCCGGCCGGCTTTGACCCACATGGTGTGCGCACGGCGGGCATCGTGCGCCAGACCCTCAGCACACTGGCTTGCATGAGCACCGGCCCTCGCTTACCCTGGCTCACGGCGCATCTTGAAGCGTTGCAACAGCTCGCTGGCTTGCCCTTGGCCATGACGGGTGTGGCTGCCGCTGCACTGTCCGACCTGGGCTTCACCGCACAGCAAGGCGAGATGCTGTTTCTGCTGCTGCGACTACCCGGTGCCGCTGCGCATGCGCTGGAGCAAGCCAGCTACGGGTTCAAACGCTTCCCCTACCCGAAGGTCGAACTGCTGGACGACCCTTTGCACAAGCCTCAGAAAGCAACACCATGAGTGGCCCTCAAGCCTTGGCTGAACAAGCCGGCATCCTGCGAACCACGATGGGCGCGGCCTTCCCGGGCGAGCGTGCCGTGTTCCGTGGTCATGATCTGCACCGAGAGCTCAAGGACATGGACTGGCTCTCGCTGTGCGCCTTTGGCATCTTCGGGCGCCCTGTGCCGCCCGAGCAAATTGAGCTGATCACATCGGCCTTCGTCTACAGCAGCTACCCCAACGCACGGCTCTGGAACAACCGCGTGGCTGCACTGGCAGGCACCACACGCAGCACCCCCAACCTCGCGATCAGTGCTGCACAGGCCATCTCGGAGGCCACGATCTACGGCCGAGGCAACGAGTTCCGCGCTCTGGATTTCTTCTGTGGTCTACGAGGGCGCCCCGGCGCGAGACTGGCCTTCGACAGACGCGCCCAAGTGAGTGTGTACGTCTCCTGGGCGTGAAGCCAGGGGCGCGATCAAGTCAAGCAGATCGGGTTCGGCGGGAGGCCAGCAGACCGACCACACCCAAGCCCATCAGCAACAGGCTGGCCGGCTCGGGGACCGCGGTGACAGTCAGGCTCTTCAAGCGATAGGCGTCGCCACCCACGGTCTTGAACACCAAGGAGGCCGTGGGGCCGATACCCGCGAAGTTGGCGGGAAGCAGGCGGTTGTCCGTGGGCAGGTTGACGCCGTTGATGAGGAACCGGTCGCCATCGTTGGTCAAAGGGGTCGACTCGCCACACAACAAGGGCTTGTTGTCGCACAGCAGGTAGTTCACGAGCGTCACAGGGCGATCAAACGTGAAAACCAGGTACTCGCTACCGTTCAGTTGCGTGTCATCGAAAAGCCCCGACACCACACCCATGCCGGTGCCGAACGCAATGTCCAGATTGGCCTGACTGCCGTTTCCACGATAGCCCTTGACCGTCAGGCTGATGCCATCCTTGACCAGGCTGCGCTCGCTGGGCTGACCCAGAACGATCTGGTCATTGAAGTTGAACTCGGTGGCAGCCGACGCTGCAAAAGAGACAGCGGCCATGGCCAACACGGCGAGCCTGGACGCGATGTTCCCCGATGCAACCTTCATGCTTGCCTCCTCATTCGTTTCAGGCATGCGAGACTCTAGCAGCCGGGCAGGTTTCGGTCTTCCCCAGGGTAGGTGGTACGGACAGCGCCATGAACGCAGACCGGCAGCAGGCCGCCCAGCAGACACCGCGCTCCGGGCACCGACCCGCGAGGCCGGTTTTCCATACCAATTTCCTACCGGGCGCCCTGGCAGGGCATGCGAAACACCACCGGGAATGAAAAAACCCCGGTAAATCAATGACTTACCGGGGTTCTATCTGGTGGGCGGTGCAGGGTTCGAACCTGCGACCCCTGCCGTGTGAAAGCAAAAAATCGGTCTTTCAGATCAACGACTTAGAGAAAAACTCCAAGAGCGACAATCACTTAGCGTACTTCAGTGTACTTGTTTGTCCTTCGATATCCAAGTGTCAGTGTCCCAAAATTGTCCCAGCGGCGAGGGGTGCGCGCCCCGGCAAAGATGGCTCAGGTAGGCGCCCAAACGGCCTTCCCGCCAGGCCTCCGACCACGCCACGTCCACCCGTCAGCGACCTCCACGCGATAGCGTCCTTCCTCTGGGCTGCTTCCGTGAACAACCCGGGCCCCATCGTCGATGTCGATGCGCTGGACGGCAAAGGTACGGGACGGGAACACATAGACGAACTTGCCCAACATCTTGCTGTGCAACGGCTTGAATCCCTTGTCCAGCAAGGTAACGAAGGTCAACTCTTCATAGGGGCAGTCGCAGTCCGTGAAGATCAGGTAGCCACTTTCCGTTTCGTACTGATCGACCAGACTGACACCTTCCAGCTTGTAGGGTGTCCGAACACCATCGACCAAGAGCGAGGCATGGGTGGCTTCAGGATCCTGCGCGATGACGTCCATGTCGAGGGAAAACCGGCTGATTTTCTTCATCGTTCAAACCCTGTCGCTCTCACGGGCAGGTCGGCGCATCGATCGCGTAGCCCAACGGCAGGTACAGGTGCGATCGCGACACCCTGCCCACCGGACCAGGCTCATCGTTGCCACAGCGTCGCCCATGTCGGTTTGTCAGGCATGCCGCGCTGAATCCAATCTTCGTATTGCAGCAGCAGGTCGAAGTGCAAGGCTGCGATGATCAAACCCACCGTCATAATCGAAATGGCCCAGGCCAGGAAACGCAGCCCTTTTGAACCCACACACCCCTGGAGGATTGAAGGCCCCGCAGCCCAAAGCAACAGGGAGGGCTCAAAGCCGATGTGGTTCTCGGGAACGCAGAAAGATCGATGCAGCACCCATGCTGACACCATCACTGCCGGCATCATCAACAGGGCAGCAACGACAACTTTGGGCAGGGCCTTCATGCACAAACGGCCCTCAATGCCCAACATCAGGCCGGGGTGCGTCACGCACGAACCTGTCCAGACTCAGCTCTGTGAGCGCTTCGCTCACGCCAGTGGGCGCGAAACCTTTGCGGCCGGCCAATCGCAGCCACTCCACCGAATGCGTCTTCTGCTGCCCTTCAGGGAGCCGCCGCCAATGCGGCACCACATGCACCCCGTGACCTTTATCCATCAATCCTTTGCAGGCCCCATACAGCGCGGGCAACTGATAGACAGTGAGCTTGCCCAAAGGATCCGCCAATAGGTAGACGCTGCGCTGTGGCGCACTCTGGCCTGCCCCCTCGGGCAAAGATTCCAAACAGATGAACGAATCGCGCCCGACCTTCGCGGCCTTCAGAAAGATCGAGACACCCGTTGGATCCAGCGCAGCTGGTGACTCACCCTCCACGCGAGCAGCCTGGCTGAGACGGCGATGCCAGGCACGTCGGCCCGACCGCACAACCAGCTCATCACCATGCAACTCAACGTAGGCGGCCCTTTGGCCAAACCTGCCATCCCACGTCATGTAGGGAACGTCATCACCTTGTAGGTAACCCACCGTAATGTCTTGGGGCAGTGAAGCCTTGAACACCTGACCTGGCTGCCGGGCATAGAAAGCATCGCTGCTGAGGCCTTCGTCCGCTCGGGCTTACATG
>JACPOH010000300.1 GCA_016185075.1 Aquabacterium sp.
CTCGCTCGGCATGAACGTGTGCCACGGTGGTGTCGTTCTGGTGCAATGTGGATGAAGACAAACCGCCCAGCCCCGTTGACGAACTCGGCAAGCCCCCAACTCGGTAGCTCGTCCACACGTCAACCTGCTTGGTCAGGTCAGAGTCGGACGCAGCAGACTGCAAGCCTGGCCATAGCTCCGGTCCACCGTCGGCCATGGTCACACGGCCGTTGGTGCTCATCTTGACATCCCGGCCGGCATACAGATTCAGTTGCCCCTGTGGGGAGGGGAACAGCGTCAACATCAGATTACTCGCGGGCAGACTGAAAACCAGATCACCAGACAGCGCAGACAAGGCCAGGGAGGGTGGTGCAACCATGCTCAGTTTGTAGTTGGTCCCGTATGGCGTCGGCAGCTTGTCCACCCCGGCGATCTTGTCGAGTTGGTTCAGATACTCCTTGTAGCCATCACTTTCAGGTGTCCACTTCACATCCCCGGCGATGCTTGTGACAGACAAGCCAGCATCCGCTGCGTAGTTGAAATACGCCGACTGGTCTGCTTCCATGCGGCTGGACGCAGGCAGGATAGTCGGGTTGTAGGCAATCGCCATGGTGACATCCTTGCCTGCTTGCAAGGCGACATGGCCATCCATCAAACCGACGATCGCACCAACTTGCGGCACCTTGGCGTTGATGCTGTCGCCCTTCGTGATGGTGCCACCGGCCTGGATCAGGGCGTCGCCGCGCCCCAGGAAGTAGACGCCGCCCTTGATATCCTGGCCCGCGCGCACGTTGATGTCACCGCCGTTGTCGATCTGTGCGGTACGCGCCCCTGTCAGGTCGTCCGTCACCTGCCTCATGGACGTGGGTGACACCACGCCGAGGTTGTTGATCGACTGGCCGGCACGCACGTCGATGTTGCCCCCACCGAATGATCCAACGCCTTGCTTGAAGCTGTCGAAGAAGCTGAACCAGGAGCCTCCAAAGTCCTCCGTGGCACCCGTGTGCTCAAACCAGTTGTTGATCACTTGCGCAGCGGCAGGCGCCACAATGTTGCGACCGGCCGCCAGCGACAAGCGGCCGCCGTGGTCGGTGAACTGAGCCCAGTTGTTGGCCGAGAAAGACTGGCCTTGCGGCAACTCGCTGCGTTGCCCTGCCACATACACCACCGCTTGCACCGGCGATGTGCCCACCCCTGCCTTGAGCTCGATATCTTGCGCCGCGGCCATCTCGATCGAGCCACTGGTGGTGCGCACCATCTTGCCGCCATCGATACGCAGGTTGCCTGTGGTCGCCTGGGCATCGGTCTTGAGCATGTTGGCGGCGGACAAGTCCGCCCCTGCGACCAGGCGGAAGGACGCTGCTGGGCCGGCCTTGACCTCGGTGGGCAGGCTGTCACCCGCGCCAATGCGGGTCGCGGTGGCAAAACCATCGCTCAAGCTGCCCTTGATGTTGAGGTCACCGGCCGAACGGATGGTGAGGTTCAGAGGCTCCCCACCCGCTCGCTCTTCGCTCCAGAGGTTCCAGTCCTTGCTGACTTCGAAATTGCCGCTGGAGCGGATCTCCACGCCAGAGCGCAGGTGGGCATTGGCAAAACCACCCAGGCCCAATGCGCTGGCGATCACGTCCTTGCTGGCCATGAAGTCGTCGTTGTCGGCCATCAGGCTGAGCTGGCCGAGCGTCGTACCAGAGCTGGCGCCCGTCATCAATTTGGTGCCGGTGTAAACACGCACGGCTTCGACTGTGAATTCGCCTGCTTTGACTTTGGTGTTCGGGCCGATTGGATCCACGTTGACACGCAACTCGTCAGGCAAGTTGGCATCGTCATTGCGCTGCGCCCGCACGATCACGCGGCCATCCCGATTGTCATCGCCCGAGGCCGACAAGGTCACGCCATCCTGGATGCGGACCTGCCCATCCGAGGACGCCAGCAGGATGTCTCCCCCATTGGCTCCGGTGCGCAACGAATCAGCCAGCACGTCGGCTTCGATGATCAAGTCCTGCCCTGCCGCCAGTTGCACCACGCCACCCTGAGGTGCGCGTGCGTCGATGGTGCCTTTGTGCGTCACGACGTCGCCAGTCGGGCTCACTGACTGGCTTTGGCCCAGAGACAGGCTGCCAGCATCGGCGCTGATGAACACACGCTGAGCCTTCAGTTCGGTATTCAGCGACTGTGCCCCTTCACGGATGCGCCAATCCACCTCCCTTCGCACACCGCCGGCCTTGACGATGTCAGCCAGGCGATCCAGTGTGCCATGCGTATTGGCCACGTTCTGCGCTTCAGCGGACAAGCCCGCAACGGGTTCGTTGCTCAGGCGTTGCGCATCAACCGTCAGGCTGGCCGACAGGCGATCGCTACCTGCACCGCCCTTGAGACTGGCGTTTTGGCCCACCACCAGTTGGCCACGGTATCCGTCGGCTGGGTGGTAGCCGTTGGCCAGCAAGGTCACGGTACCCGCCGCTTGCCCTTGATCAACATTGCTGCTGGCCACTGGCGCGGACACATCGATCTGGCCGCGCCAGATCAGGTCACCCTGCACCGCTTGCACAGAGACATTGCCGCCCGGCGCGTCGACCGCCCAGGTCTTGCCCACTTGCTGAGTCCAGCCCGCTGCCTTGGTGACCGAACGCTCGGTCAGGGTCACCGTGTCTCGGCGCTGCGTGCTGCTGCCCTTGCCGGTGATCTTGATGTTGCCTGAGGCCACATCCACCAAGCCGTCTTGCACAACGCGTTCGCCACTGAGGCTCAAGGCACCGCCAGCACCGACGCGCTCGCCCAATGTGCGGGCGTTGGCCGCCGAGGTGATGGTCAAGGTGGCTGCGCTGTCCACGCCGTGGTCTGCTGTGCCGGTGGCGGTCACACGGGCCGCGGCCAGGGTGATGTCACCTTGCGCGCCAAGCTTGCCTTTGCCATCGAACACGATGTCGCCCTTGGATGACAAGCTGCTGTTGGCAAAGGCCAGACGCTGCGAACCTTCGCCAATGGTGATGCCACCCGTGGTCTTGTCTGACAACACAGGCTCGGCCTGGATGGCCAGTGTCGATGTACCGGCTTCGGTGTTGGAGGGGGCGATGCCCGATGTGTTACGCAGAACAACGCTTTGCGCCGTCACGCTCACGGTGTCCGTGTTGTGCCCCAGGCCACGCAGTTGCGGGGCGTCCAGCACCACCTTGCGCAGCTGCGGCTTACCGTCCGCACCACGCGCGTTAAAAGCCTGCGAGCCCTTGAAATCGATGCTGCTGTAGCTTCTCAATTGCATGCTGTCTGCGCCCTTGAGCGAGTTCAGCAGCACCCCATCCAGGGCGACCGCGCCAACTGTGTCGGCAACACCGCCCACCACGATGCGTGGCGCACCCAGCCCAAACAGCTTGCTGTTGATCGTTGCGTTGGCATTGAGATTCAGGCTGCTCGACGCATCGAGCTGAACGGCCTGCCCGGTGAGCGTAGCCTGGCCAATGTTCAGCGTGCCCTTGTTCACCGTCACGCCGCTCAGGTCACGACGGATATCGGTGTTGGCATTCTGGCTGACCACCACCGCTGCCCCCTGACCCTTGATCGTGAGCTGGTTGGCCTTGTTACCCACCGCGCCTGCGGTGGCCAGCTTGACGCCATCATCGACCGTGACCACATCGGTGGCCACCGCGACCAGTTCCCCAGCAGACAAATTGCTGCTGGCCACACGCACCGTGCTGGCTGAGACCGAGGCAGTGGCGCCTTCCAAGGCGCCCGCGCGGGTGCCACCCAGCATGATGCTACCTGCCTGCGTGCCGTTGAGCGACTGCGCTGACACGCGCGCCGATCCCATTTCAACCTTGACGGCCGTGTCGCCATCATCGACCACCGTCATCGATGGCATGCTGATGTCGAATTGGCCCGCGGCATACGCAGCCGTGCCTGCCAGATTGAACTGTCCGAGGAGGTTGAAGGCGCCCTGAGCGCTCAGCGAGACACGGCCTGCGTCACCAGCCACGCTGGGCAGCGGGTTGCCCAGTTGCACCGCACGTTCGGTGAGCAGGCTGTTGATGGACGTCAGCGCATAGGCCGACTTGGCACGGAAGGTTGCGGCCGATTCGAGCATGAAGGTCTGACGTGGGTCACAACCGGTGAGGTTGGTCCCCGTGGCTGTACGCTGGCCCGACACGAATACGCTGCCATCATCCTGCGTGATCGCCTGGTTCAAGGTGCCGCCCGCGCCCACATTGGCGGCCGACACCAGCACCGCGCCCGGCAACAAGGCATAACGCGAGGGCAGCAAGGTGTAAGTGCCTTGAGCCAGTACACCATTGGCCGTGCTGATGGTGATCTTGTCGCCAGCCTGCAGCGTGGTGCCGTTCAGTGCCGTGGACTTGACGATCTCGGTGTCATACGGCGCGAAATCGTATTGGTAGTTTGGCAGAACGGCGAACAAGCCGGCACGGTTCAAGGTGTCGGTGCTGCCACCCACACCACGGATGAACTCCCAGGCCTGCAGGTCACCACCTGCCTGAGCCTGAACGACCGTTGAGTTACTCAGGCTGATGCCCTGGCCCTTGATCTCGATGCCCTTAGCTACGGGCAGTCCGTTCAGGTTCTGCACCGCAGGCGTGGTGGCCGCCGAATCGGTCGGGTTGGGGGTATAGATCCAGCTGCGTTCGTTGACCGTGGTGCCCACGGGCACGGTCACACCGTCACCTGAGACTGACAGGGTGCTGCCCTCGCCCAGACTCACCTTGTTCACGGCGTTGAGGGTCAATGCGCCAAAAGGCTGGCGCAGCACCCCATCGTGCACGATGTCATCGGCTTGCAGGCTCAAGGAGGCCAGCGCGCTCAAAGGCGTGGCACTGGTCGAGCCACCAGCCGCTGGCTGGGCCGTTTTGAGGGTTGAATGCCCCAATGCGCCTTGCACGGTGAAGTTGGACAAGGTGGAGGCATAGCTCTGGCCTGCGCGCAATGTCAACACACCATCAAAGCCCAGGTAGCCAGTCAGGACGACGCTGTTGCTGTCAAAGGTGCGACCGATGAAGCGGATCTCGCCATCACGGCGGGTGTTGCCAAAAGACTTGTCCAGCGTGGCATTGAGATCCACAGACTGCCAGCCCTGGAAGGCCGACTTGCCGTTCACCTCGATGAGGCCTGCGTTCACGGCCAGCGTGGCATTGCCGGCGGCAGAAGCTGGGCGGCTGTCGGTGGTAGCGCCAAACTTGTTGACAAGGTTGACATCACCCAATGCCACGTAGCTGGCGCGCAGCTCGTGCGCACCGCTGTCCTCGGCCTTCAGGACAGGTGAGGATACCGTGATGGCGCGCAGCTTCTGGCCATCTGCCGTACCGATGCTGGCACCCTTGTCCAGCACAACCCGATCGTCGGCACGCAGGCTGATGCGGTCAAAGCCAGCATCGGCCAATTGCTGAGCAGAGATGACACCCTCGCCAGACCACGTTGACCGATGTCAGGCTGGCTTGGTTTGTAGTTCAGGTTGACACTTCCGCCGCCGATCACCGATCCGGTCACGCGCTCTTGCCCGCCCACCGTTTGCGTCAAGGTCCTGGTGGCGCCCGACACGTCGATCACCGAGCCGGCACTCAGGCGTACCTCATTGTCCTGTACATAGCCGGTGTCGTCAGAAGACGTGCTGGGGTCCGTGCTGCTGCTGCCTCGGTAGCCCGTCAGCATCAGGGATACGGCGCCGCCGTGGGCCGTCACGCTGGCTTGCTGCGCCAGCAACACCTGCCGGCCCGCGTTGGCCGTGAAATTGCCGCCGCCCCCCAGATCGATCTGCGCCCCCGCGCCAATGCGCACATTGCCACCCGCCTTGTAAGCCTCGCGGTTGCTGGCGCTGGGCTTGACCGCCGTGAGCGTCAGGTTGATGGGTGCACGTTGCGCATCGTTGAGGACCGTGTTGATGAACAAGCTAGAACCGTTGCCGGCGCCCACCCGGGCCGCATCCAGCAGGTAGTTCTTCAAGCGCGGTTTCAGCGCGGTGCCGGCTGCCACGTCCACATCGCCCAAAGAGGCCAGGTCAAAGCTGCCGAAGCCGTTCTCGCTGAAAAAGACCGTGGACAGTTGTAGATCGTCCGCCTTGCCACCCTGCCCGATGAATATGCCCGGTACGCCCTTGATGCTCAACTTGCCGCCAGACTGGAAGTCATAGCCGCTCAAGCGCCCAGCCATCGACACGTTGCCAGTCGGCGCATTGGTTGTGTCGACATTGGCCTCCAAGGCAACCGAGCCCGCCTTTCCTGTCGTGATGCCGCCCGTGCTGGCACGCCATGCCCCTGCGGAAACATCGATCAGGCTGGCCTCGCTCAAGCGCACCGAACCGCCCGCCTTGAGAGCCACCGACCCACCATTCACATCCACGGGCGCCGTGCCCGTGACTTGCCCCAACTCGTCAAGCTTGCTGCCTGACACATCAATCGATGCACCTTCACCCAACACCACGTCACCAAGGGTGTTTAAGCTGACGCTGCCGCCCTCCGCTTTGATCTGGCCATCGATCTGGATGCTACCCATTGTTATCGCGCTCAGGGCGCCTGCGGGGCCCAGATTCAAGCTGGCCTCCTTACCCACGCTCAGACCAGCGGCATACACCGTCAGGCCGGTAAAGCCGCCTTTGTTCAAGGTGTCGGCCGAGAGTTGGTTGCGCAGTGAGGAAGCACCGACCTGCTGCATCACGGCCGCATCGTCCACGCCGGACACCGGTCCCAGGCTGCTGGAACGCACGCCGCTCACCGTGACGCCATCCATGGCCTCGGCCAAGCGAACAGAGAAGCCCAGCGTCAAGCTCGCCCCCAAAGGCCGGATCGCGCCATACAGATCGGGCCGGTTCGCGAGATTCACCCTGGACGAGATGGGGCCACCACGCTGGTAGGGGCCCACCACCACATCACCCTTGAGCGTGCCTTCGCCCACATAGAACTGAGGTGCGAAGAGCTGGATGTCGCCACCGTCTTTGCCCTCGACGTAGCTGGCCTGCAGGCTTGACGCGCCACGGCCCGTACCGGAGATCAGCTCGTCATACTTGACACCCGCCTGGGCATCCTCCAGCCGCACCAGCGTATTGCCCTTGCGCAGCAGGCTGCTGGTGATGCTGCCGGCCTCATAGCGCACGCTGCCGCCTGACACGTCGATCTTCGCACCATCGGCCACCACGGTACTGCCTTGGGCCTGGATCTTGACGGTGCCAGCCTTGGTGGCGATCTCCTCGGCTGTGCGGCCTACCAGGTTGTAGAAACCCGTGACATTGGCCACTTTGACCAGGCTGCGCGCATCGGCCGAGACCTCGCTGCGGTACAGCACACCGCCACGCTGAACGGGCGAGTCGGCCAGCTCATTGGCAAAGAGGCGGCCGCTGAGCTGGTTGCGGCTCATGGGCAAGCTCACATCGCGCAGGCCAGCGGCACTGATGAGTGCACCGTCTTCCACAACGATGCTGCTGTTGTCCTTTTTCAGGCTGGCTGATGTGCCAAACAAGGCGGATTGAGATGCGTCTTCAGCTGCCAGCAAGCTGATCTTGCCGTTGGGCGCCACCACCTGGGCCCCCCCTTGCGCACGGATGCTGGCCCCACTGATCTCAACACGCGACTGGTTGAAGGTTTCGGCGTCCGTCTGAGTGGGCGCCTCGAACTTCTTTGTCTCCTCGTTGTAAACCTGTGTGGTGGACGGCGTGATCTGGATCAGGCTGCCCGCCCCCAACTCGGCCGTGCCCAGTTGCGCGGCGATGCGAGGCGTGGCACCGCTGTCGCCCACAGGGGCGTTCCCACTGAACACCGTGGTGGACTTTTGCGCCTGCAGGTAGATCCCGCCGTTCTGCCCCTTCACCGCCGTGGTGGCGGTGAGGAAGCCGTTGTTGCGCACGGTCAGGCCCACCAGGTTGATGGAGCCTTGTTCGGCCACGATCTGGTTGACCTTCTTGGCCAGGCCAGCGGTTTTGTCCTGCGTGCTGTTGGCGACCGTCTTGCCGTCCACCGTG
>JACPOH010000301.1 GCA_016185075.1 Aquabacterium sp.
GGTCGGTGACGAGGGCTTCGTAGGTTTCGGCCGCCATCTCGATGGCCTTGGTGCGGCGCAGGTCCATTTCTTCGCGGCGGCGGCGATCTTCTTCGGGCGATCGGCGCTGTTGCTGCTGGTCACGACCACCCTGGCGCGCGGCCTGGCGCTGGCTTTCGCACACCAGATCGTCATAGAAGATGAACTCGTCGCAGTTGGCGATCAGCAAGTCGGAGGTGGAGTTCTTCACGCCCACGCCGATCACGTACTTGGCGTTCTCGCGCAGCTTGGACACCAGCGGCGAGAAGTCCGAGTCCCCCGAGATGATGACGAAGGTGTTGACGTGCGACTTGGTGTAGCAAAGGTCCAGCGCATCGACCACCAGGCGGATGTCGGCCGAGTTCTTGCCGGACTGGCGCACATGCGGGATCTCGATCAGCTCGAAGTTGGCCTCGTGCATCGTGGCTTTGAAGCCCTTGTAGCGCTCCCAGTCGCAATAGGCTTTCTTGACGACGATGCTGCCTTTGAGCAGCAGGCGTTCCAGCACGCGTTTGATGTCGAACTTCTCGTAGTTGGCGTCGCGCACGCCGAGTGCGACGTTCTCGAAGTCGCAAAACAGCGCCATGCTGATGTGGTCTTGGGGAAGGGCCATGTTGTCTTGTCTCTCTTGTGTTGAGTGGCTCGTCAGGAGATGCGGCTTCAAATCAGGCCGGCATCGACGAGGTAGTGGCTGGGGCGCCGGCGCTCGCACAGGATGGTGAGGCGCTGGCGGGCACGCGTCATGCCCACATACAGCAGGTTGCGATTGTCGGGGGTATTGCCGCCGATGGCGAATTCGCCTTTGTTCAGGCCCGGCATGATCACGTGGTCGAACTCCAGGCCCTTGGCGGCCTCGATGCTCGACAACACCACGCAGTCTTTGCCGCGCATGGCCTGCTGACGGATCTCGCGCTCGTTCATGGCGCGGAAGAAGGAGGCCACGTTGTCATAGGTGGCGGCGGACGCGATCAGGCCCTGGATGTTGGCACTGACCTGTTCGATGTCGCCGGCCTGCACCATCACGCGGGCGGCCAGGGTCTGGGGTGACAAAGCCTGCGCGAAGCGATCGAGCAGCACCTCGGTGGCATTGACGCTGGCGATGCCAATCGCCGCCTCGATGCGGTGGCGCACCTGCGCGCTGGCGTTGCGCAGGATCTGGTTGTTGAGGAAGCTCTCCACCAGTGCTGGCGTGTGGGCGACCTCCTTGATGGCGTCCAGCTGGGCCTTGTGGCGGTCTTCAGGGCTGTCCTGATCGCTTTCGACATAGGAGCCGGCGAACATCAGCATGGCCTGCAGGATGCGCACGCGTGTGTCGATCTGCTCGATGCCGGCAAAGCTGTCTTGCGCACAGGCGATCAGGCCGCGCACGAACAGCACCTCGGGGCGCATGAGGTAGGTGTCGAAGCCGCTGGTGCGGTAGTCCACACCCTTGTCGAGCAGGTGGTTCTCCAGCGCCACGGACTGATGAGGCAGGCGCAGCAGGATGGCCAGCTCCGACAGCGTGGACTGCGGTGCCAGGCCAGCCCGTTGGCGGATCAGCTCGACGATGTGCCAGTTGGCTTCACGAGGCTCTTCGAGCGTGATCAGCTTCACGTCGGTCTGGATGCTGCTGAGCGACTCGTATGCCTTGTTGGACAGCCGGCTCACCGACGCAGCCAGGGCCGGGCCGAAGCGGTAGGAGGCAGTCAGCGGCAGGCGCTCGGCCGGGCCGATCTCGCGCTCGAAGGTGTCGGTCATGAAGCCCGCATCGGCGCCGGCCACCGCGTGGATCACCTGATCGCGGTCGCCCACGCCCACGAAGGCCGTCTGCGGGTTCTGGGCCAGCAGTTGCTGCAGCACCTTGAACATGGCCCGGTTGGTGTCGTGCATTTCGTCGACCAGCACCAGATGCAGACCCAGGGCGAGCGGTGGCGGCAGGTCGGCGAACGCGTCCTCGGTCAGCAGCAGGCAGGCCAGGTCATAAGTGGCGTCATGCGGCGCCCGAAAGGCGGGGTGATCCGGGTGCCCGCCGCGGCGGATGGCTTCATACGCCCAGAACACACGCAGCGTGAAGTAATCATGGCCCAGCTCGTTGGCCAGGGCGGGCGTCAGCACCTGGTCGGCGGCCTCCATGTGCCATTGCAGCGTGCCTTTGAGGCGGGCGAAGGCATTGAGCAGGCTCTCGACCATCACCTCGCCATTGCCTTCCACGGCGAACTCGTCCGAATGGCGCTCGTCGGGATTGAGCATCACTCGCTCGATGGCCTGCAGCACATAAGGTTTGAGCTGCTCGGGCTTGTCGTGGTGGTGCACGTTGCCACCTTCGATGTGCTGCAGGCGGGCGCGGCAGAAGTCGTCAAACGTGCGGATCTTGAGGCGGTTGCGCACCGCGGCGGCCACGCCGATGCGCTCCAGCGCTTTCTTCATGGCCAGTACGGCGGCATCGGTGTAGGTCAGGGCCAGGATGCGGTCGGGGTCGGCGCCACGTGCCAGAGCCTGGGCCAGGCGCAGGGCCAGGGTGGTGGTTTTGGCCGCACCGGCATTGGCCTCGACGATGACACGCTTGTGCCGCCCCAGCTGGATGGCCAGTTGCTCGGGCGTGGGCACGATGCCCTTGGGGGTGAAGCGTTGGTCGTCGCTCATCGACTTCACTCGGCCTGCTCGGCCGCGGCATCGTCGTCGGCGCGGCGCCCGCTGCCCTTTTTCTTGCTGCGCTCGGCCTTCTTGCGCTGCCGCTCGGCTTCGGCCACGGCGGCCACGGCGGCCCATTGCTCGAATTCAACAGGTGTTTCCAGCGTGATGCGCCCCAGGATGGCGCTGCGGAAATCGTTGAGCACGATCTCGGCGGCCTTCTGCATGTTGACGCGGCCACCGCTCATCACGGCGCCACGCTTGCGGCCGATCTCGGCCAGCAGCACCTCGTCGTGCAGCGATGGGATCTCATCGACCTTGTCCAGCTTGTAGCGCGCCGCCAGCAGGTGGGAGTAGGGGCCTTTGAGGCTGGCCAGCAACTCCAGCGCCACTTCTTCTTCGTCATAGGCGTTGCGGCCCACGGCGCCGCTGGCCGCGAGGTGGTAGCCACCTTTTTCGATCGTGATCTTGGGCCACAGCATGCCCGGCGTGTCGAACAGGTAGAAGTCGCTGGCCAGGTTGATGCGTTGCTCGACCCGCGTGATGCCGGCTTCGTCACCCGTCTTGGCGGCCTTCTTGCCCACCAGCGTGTTCAGCAGGGTGGACTTGCCCACGTTGGGGATGCCGCAGATCAGCACGCGCAGCGGCTTGTCCATGCCGCCGCGGTTGGGCGCGAGCTCGCGGCAAGCCTTGATCAGGCGTTGGGCCGGGGCCGTGTCGCCGGCATCGAGCGCGATGGCCTGGGTGCCTTCCTGCGCGTTGTACCAGGCCAGCCACGCCGTGGTGCGCTCGGGGTCGGCCACATCCTGCTTGTTGAGCACCTTGAGCTTCTTGCGCGTGCCCGTCAGCTCGGCCAGCATGGGGTTGGCGCTGGAGCCCGGCAGCCGCGCATCGAGCATCTCGATGACGACGTCGATCTCCTTCATGCGTTCGATGATGGCTTTCTTGGTCACGTTCATGTGACCGGGGAACCACTGGATGGCCATCGGCTTGTTCTCTTTCTGGTGCGAAATGGGGGCACGGCGGTGCCAGCGCCCATTGTCCTGGCAATTGACCTGATCATCGACCTGGTCATCGGCCCCGCAATTGTCCTTGGATTTGGGCCTGGATAGCGCTCAGGCTGAACCGTGCTGGTGTGCCTTGATGTGAGAATCAACGGCGAACCTCAACCTCACCGATCAGGAGCCCAGCTTGATGCCTCAGCACCTTGTACCGTCGCGCCCAGCCTTGTTGACGAGCGCCTTGTTGATGGCGCTGTGGAGCGCGCCTGGCCATGCCGAAGACAAACCCAAGTGGGAGCTCGGCCTGGGCGCCACCACCCTGAGCCTGCCGGATTACCGCGGCTCCGATGAATCGCGCGTGTACGCCCTCCCCATTCCGTATGTGGTGTACCGGGGCGATGTGATCAAGGCGGATCGCCAAGGGGCCCGTGCCGAACTGATCGACTTCGGCGACAAGGCCCACGTGGACCTGGGGCTCAATGGCAGCATCCCAGTGTCCAGCACGAAGAACACCGCGCGGCGTGGCATGCCCAGCCTGTCCGGGGCCATTGAAGTGGGCCCGGCGCTGGAGGTGCATTTTTACCAATCCGAAGACGACCAGGTGCGCCTGAAGATGCGCGTGCCGGTGACCTACGGCGTGACCTTTGGCAACGGCGTGGGCACCGATGGCTGGCAGGCCAGCCCCAATCTGAACCTCGACATCCGCAGCGTGCTGGGCTTCCAGGGCTGGAACCTGACCATGCTGGGCGGCCCCATCTATGCCACACGCCAGCGCCACGCCTATTTCTACGACGTGGCCCCGCAGTACGCCACGGCCGAGCGCCCGGCCTATCGGGCCACGGCGGGTTATTCGGGGGCACAGTTTGTGGCGGGCTTGAGCAAGCGTTTTGACCGCACCTGGGTGGGCGCCTTCATGCGCTACGACAACCTCAACGGCGCCGTCTTCCGCGACAGCCCGCTGGTCAAGACGCGCAGCTACCTGGCCGGTGGCGTGGCCGTGGCCTGGGTGCTGGGGCAGTCGTCGGACATGGTCTCGGCAGACTGAGCTTCACCGGCCCAGCTGCGCACGATGGCATCCACCTGGCGCGAGTCCGTCAGCGTGCGGATCCGCGCAAAGGCCTGTTCGGCTTCGGGGTGGCGGCGGCGCAGGTAGTTGAGCCACTGCTTCATGCGGCCGGCGCGGGCCTTGGGTTCGATGTGCGCAATGATGAGTTGCCAGAACACGGCCAGCAGCGGCTGCAACTCGGCCCAGCCTGGTTCACGCAGGCCGGCAACGGGCCGCCCTTGGTCCGCGAGGATGGCCAGCGCCAGGCCGGGGTCGGCCACGATGCCGCGCCCGAGCATCAGGTCATCGCATCCCGATGCTTCGCGGCAGCGTCGGGCATCTGCCACCGACCAGATTTCGCCATTGGCCACGATGGGGATGGGTTGAAGCCAAGCCGCATCTTGGCCGATACCGGCATGCTGGCCGGTACCGCCTGCCGCACGGCGCGCACGATGCGGTGCACCAGTTCGGGCTCCTGCAGCAGGGCGGCGCCGCCACCGTGGCGGTTGACGACGCGGGCAGGGCAGCCAAAGTTCAGATCGATACCGGCCGGGCGCAGCTCGGCGAGGCTGGCCGCGTTGTCGGCGAGGCAGACAGGGTCCGAGCCCAGCAGCTGCGCACGCACGGGCACCCCGGCTGGCGTGCGGCTGCCATGGCGCAACTCGGGCACCACGCGCATGAAGGCGCGTGCAGGCAAAAGCGTGTCCGTCACACGAATGAACTCGGACACGCAACGATCGATGCCGCCCACGCGGGTCAGGACGTCGCGCAGCGCGAAGTCCAGCAAACCCTCCATGGGGGCCAGCAAAATGGCCATGTCAGGACTCGGGCAATACAGGATTAGGGAACAACCGGGGCGCCAGTGTACGGATTTACGCACATGCAGGCCCACAATGCGGCATCACGGAACGCCAACCGATTCACGAAAGCCATCGATGAGCACGACCGCGCACGCCCACCGCCCGACTCGGACCGCCACACGTCGATGGGAAGACCTGCCAGGCCCCAAGCCCTTGCCGTTCGTGGGCAGTGCCCTGCAACTCAAACTCGACCAGATCCACCTGGATTTGGAGCGCTGGGCGCGCGCGTATGGCCCGGTGTTCAAGGCCAGGCTGGGCTCGGTCGATGTGCTGGTGCTGCGCGACCACGAGGCCATCAACGCCGTGATGCGAGACCGCCCGGAGGGCTTCCGCCGGCCTGCCAAGCTTGGCGACATCGCGCGTGAGATGAAGCTCAAGCCCGGCGTGTTCAACGCCGAGGGCGAGCAGTGGTATGCCCAGCGCCGCATGGTGATGGCCGCGTTCTCGCCCACCCATGTGCGGGCCTATTTCCCCTTGCTGCTATCGGTGGCGCAGCGCCTGCAAGGGCGTTGGCAGAAGGCCGCGCTGGCCCGTGCACCCATCGACCTGCAGGCCGACCTGATGCGCTTCACGGTGGACGCCATCGCGGGCCTGGCCTTTGGCGCCGAGACCAACACGCTGGAGTCTGACGACGACATCATCCAGCACCATCTGGACAAGATCTTTCCGGCCCTGTTTCGCCGCGTCAATTCGCTGCTGCCTTACTGGCGCTGGGTCAAGCTCGCGCGTGACCGCGATCTCGAACGCAGCATCGAGGTGGTCAGCCAGGCCATCGAAGGGTTCATTGCGCAGGCCCGAGGCCGTCTGCGGCAAGATCCCGCGCGCGTGGCGCAGCCCACCAACCTGCTGGAAGCCATGATCGTGGCCGCCGACCAGTCCGACAGTGGTGTGAGCGACGACGATGTGGCGGGCAATGTGATGACCATGCTGCTGGCGGGTGAGGACACCACGGCCAACACGCTGGCCTGGGCCATCCACCTGCTGTACCGCAACCCCGACACGCTGCGCGCGGCGCAGCAAGAGGCCAGGGCCGTGGTGGGGCCTGAACTGGCCGACCTGACCATGGACCACATGGCGCAATTGCCCTATCTGGAAGCGGTGTGCCATGAAACCATGCGGCTCAAACCTGTGGCGCCATTTCGGGTGGTGCAAGCCGTGCAGGACACCGTGGTGGCCGAGGTGGCTGTGCCCAAGGGCACCATCGTGTGGGGTGTGTCCCGTCATGACGCGATGGATGAGGCGCATTTCCCGCAGGCTGGAAAATTCATGCCCGAGCGCTGGCTGCAAGCCGATGCGGCCGCGGCCAGCCACGCCAAGCGTGTCTCGACGCCCTTCGGGGCCGGGCCGCGCGTCTGTCCGGGGCGCTATCTGGCCCTGGTCGAAATGAAGTTGGCGCTTGCTACGCTGTTGAGCCAGTTCGACATTGATGACGTGGCCACACCCGACGGACAGGAGGCCCGCGAGCTCATGTCCTTCACCATGACACCGGTTGGTCTGACCCTGAAATTGTCGCCAAACTCACCCTGATCCGGGCCTCAAGAAGCGGGGCGGCAGACCGATAAAAGTCCATCTGCTTCCACGTCCCTCGCCATGACGACCGCCACAGAGCCAACCAGCATTGACAACATCCTCAGGGAACTGGACAGGGCCAGAAAAAACGGGCCGCTGCACGATATCCTGATCCCCCCATGTCCTAATCTGTTGACGCGGCTGCAAAACGCCATGGCGCAGGCGGAACCGGACCTCAACGAAGTCGCCCAAATCGCCACCAGCGATATCGCCATGTCGGCTGCCCTGCTGCGCGCGGCCAATTCCCCCTTGTACGCCGTGGGGCAACCCGCTCAGACCATCGGCCAGGCCATGAACCGCCTGGGTCTGGAGCAGACCGCGGCCGTGATGACCGGCTTCCTGGCCCAGCGTGCCATCAAGGTCACCTCCAAGCAGTTGCTGCGCTTCTGGGAGCGCTGTACCAAACGGGCTCTGGCGATGTCGTTCATCGCCAGCAAACTGCCTGGTGTTTCCACAGATCTGGCGCACACCTATGGCTTGTTCTGTCATGTCGGCATGGCGGTGATGGCGCAGAGCCTGCGGGGCTACCTCAGCACGCTGGTGGAGGCGCATGCCCGCATTGACCGCTCATTCATCGAAACCGAAAACGCCAACCACCGCACGGATCATGCCGTCGTGGGGGCACTGGTTGCTCGGGTGTGGCGCCTGTCCCCCACGGTGACCGCCGCCATCCGTCTGCACCATGAGTTCGAGGTGCTGGACGAGAGCCGCGCCCAATCCGAGGTCAATACCCTGATTGCCATGGGTCTGGTGGCCGATTACTTCATGCGTCGTCATGAAGGCCTGGAGCAGGACGTCGACTGGAAGGGGCACAGCGAGGCTGCCCTGGCCTGGTTGCAGATTGGCGGCGACGAATTGCTGGCCTGGGAAGAGGAATTGAGAGAGATCCTCGAAGCGGCCTGAGGCTGCCGGGCCCGCGCTGCCCTTAACATTCACGCCTTGGCCTTCTTGGCAGTGAATCAAAGGGAGTCTCCACATGGCCGTATCGAGCCTGCTGGTGCTGATGGACGACATTGCGCTCGTTCTGGATGACGTATCGGCCATGGCCAAAGTGGCCGCCAAAAAAACCGCGGGCGTGCTCGGCGATGACCTCGCGCTCAATGCGGAGCAGGTCAGCGGGATCCGCGCGGAACGTGAACTGCCTGTCGTGTGGGCCGTGGCCAAGGGCTCGGTGCGCAACAAGGTGATTCTGGTGCCGGCCGCGCTGGCCATCAGTGCGCTCGCCCCCTGGGCCGTGACACCCCTGCTGATGGCGGGCGGCATCTACCTGTGCTTCGAGGGCGTCGAGAAACTGGCACACCCCCTTCTGCACCATGAGCCCGATGAGGAAGACACGCACCGTCAGGCGCTTGCCCGTGCCCTGGCCGATGCGGAGGTCGACATGGTGGCTTTCGAGAAGGACAAGGTCGCCGGAGCCGTCCGCACGGACTTCATCCTGTCTGCCGAGATCGTGACCATCACCCTGGGCACCGTGGCCGAGGCGCCGCTGCTCAACCAGATCATGGTGCTCAGCGGAGTCGCGCTCGCGGTGACGGCGGGTGTCTATGGCCTGGTGGCGGCCATCGTGAAGATGGATGATGCGGGCCTGTACCTCAGCCGGCAAGGCGGCGAAGGCGGTCTGGCTTCGGCTCGCCGCCGCTTGGGTCTGGGCTTGCTGGCAGCGGCGCCGGTGATGATGCGCACGCTGTCCGTCGTGGGCACCGCCGCGATGTTCCTGGTCGGCGGCGGCATCCTGTTGCATGGCCTGCCAGGCGCTCATGAAGCGGTAGACGCGGCACAACACGCTGCGGGCGCGGTGCCCGTGGCAGGCGGGGTTCTGGAAGCCCTCACCCCTGTGCTGCTCGATGGCCTGGGCGGTATCGCCGCTGGTGCCATCGCGCTGGCTGTGGTGGCCTTGGGGCAAAAGATCATGGGCCTTTTCAAGCGGGGCTGAGCAAAGGCCACGGCAAAGGGGTACAACACGGCCTCCCACTCCTTCACAACAGAGGAAGCACCATGAGCCTGACCATGTACTCCGCCTTCATCCCCGTGGCCATTCGAACCCTGCAGAACCTGTCGGCCATCCTGGCCAAGGGCGCAGCCCACTGCGAGGCGCGCAAGATTGATCCGAATGCTTTCCTGTCTGCGCGCCTGTACCCGGACATGTTCCCTTTGATTCGCCAGGTGCAGATCGCCAGCGACACGGTCAAGGGGGCGGCTGCCCGCCTGGCGGGCATCGAGATCCCCAAGTACGACGACAACGAAACCAGCTTTGCCGAACTGCAAGCCCGTCTGGACAAGACCGTGGCCTTTCTCAAGACGATCTCACCGGCCCAGATCGAGGGCAAGGAGGAGGCCGACATCGTGCTGAGCTTCCCCACGCGCACCTTCGAGTTCAAGGGCCAGGCCTATCTCACCGGCTGGGTTTTGCCCAATCTGTATTTCCACACCACGACGGCTTACGCGCTCTTGCGCCACGGCGGGGTGGAGCTTGGCAAGGCAGACTACCTGGGCGGTGCCTGAGCACCAGGCCAAGGCAGAGCAGGGCGCCAGTGGCGCCCGCCTTCATGGTGTGCTCGCTGCCGGTGCGGTCGCGGCTGCCGTGCTGGGCAGCCACTTGCTCAGCGTGAGCGCCAGCGTGTGGCGGTCGAACGGCTTGGTGAGATAGTCGTCCATGCCGCGCTCCAGGCAGACCTCCCGGTCCCCCGTGAGGGCGTGCGCGGTCAGGGCGATCACGGGCGTGCGCGGCCGTGCGGTGTCGTCGGCTTCAATGGCCCGCATCAGCCCGACGGCCTCATAGCCATCCATCACCGGCATTTCGCAGTCCATCAGCACGACATCGAAGGCATGCGTCTTGAACAGCTCGACCGCCACTTCGCCGTTGCGGGCCAACTGGCAGGTGACCCCCAGGCTCTCCAGCGTCATCGATGCGATGAAGGCATTGACCTCGTTGTCCTCGACGAGCAGGACCTCGCCACTGAGCTGCAGGTCGGCATCTCGCGGTGGCAGGGTGTCATGGAAGCCGCTGTCATGGCCGATGGCATCGGCCGGCGCGAGGGCCTCGCGACTGAAGGGCAGCGTCAGGTCGATCTGAAACGAGGTGCCCACGCCCAGCACGCTGTTGACCTGAATGCGCCCGCCCATCTCGTCGATGATCTGCTTGCAGATGGCCAAGCCCAGGCCCGTGCCGCCAAAGCTGCGCTTGCTGCCGGACTCCACCTGATAAAAGGGCTGGAACAAGCTGCCCAGTGCGTCCTCGGGGATGCCCATGCCAGTATCGGAAACATCGATGGTCAGGCGCGCCAGTTCGCCATCCAGCGGCTGCACGGAGGCGCTCACCACCACGTCGCCCTGCTGGGTGAACTTGACGGCGTTGCTCACCAGATTGAGCAGCACCTGCCGCAACTTGCCCTCGTCGGCCGACAGCGTTCGAATGTCCGACGGGATGCCGGCCAGATGCCCCTTGATGGAGATGCCTTTTTGTTCGGCCGCTGCCTGAAAGGCCTGGCAGGCGCTCACGATGGTGTCACGCGGGTCGAAGGGCGCCGGCGTGAGCCGGATCTTCTGCGCATCGAGCTTGGCAAAGTCGAGGATCTCATTGAGCACGTGCAGCAGGTTCTTGGCCGAATCCCTGGCTGATTTGATGAACAGGCGATCCCGCTGCGACAGGGTTTCGTCATTGAGCATGCTCAGCGCACCGATGACCCCGTTCATGGGCGTGCGGATCTCATGGCTCATGTTGGCCAGAAAGGCCGACTTGGCGCGGTTGGCGGCCTCGGCCTGATCCTTCATGCGCCGCAGCTCGGCGATGTGGTTCTTGCGCTTGGATTGCAGAAACAACTTGCGCTCGCGCAGCAGGGAGAACCGGTAGAGCAAGAAGCCCAAGGCGTTGGACGCCGTGATGTGCACGATCATGCGTTGGTAAGCGGGCAGATCGAGTTGGGTCTGGGCACCGAAAGCCAGTGCGCAGCCGCCGATGGCCACTGCGAGCAGGACCGTTGCCAGCGCACCCATGCGCGCGAAGCCATAGGTCAAAAACGTGCCGAATACAGTGGAGGAAGTCAAGCTCCAGTAAACCGCCATGGGTTGATTGGAGACATGCCCCTGATAGGCGATGAAGTCGTTGAGCAGCATCACCGAACCCACCACCATGGCATAGCTGATGGAATAGTGCCGCTTGAAAAAGTCCTTGAAATAGTGGGCTGAAATCCCGCGGAAACAGCCAGGCGTGCCATTTGAACCACATGGTCAAGCGCACGGACGCCCGAAATGAGGTCAACCAGAACGAACACCAGAAAGTAAATCGCGCCAACGAGCGAGGCGACGAAAAGGAAACTGACCCCATAGGAGCGGTAAGCCGCCATGAAATCGGCTTCGAGGTTTTGATCGGCAAAGCCTCGGTTTCCCAGAGATCTCGAGATGCGCTGCATGGGGGATCACTCAAAGTCAAACTGCCAGGAGACTTGAAGCCAGGGGAGGTCAGCCATTGTTGACCACGATTAACCTGGGCGACGCACTAGCGGCAATTTATGTTTCGGTGAGCTCGAATGTCAAGCGCTTAATAACCGTGTAACCGGGGCCTTATCCGCCGAATGGCGTTCCAGATAAACCGGAGGATATCCCGACCGACGGGCGGGAATCCCTCAAGTGACCCGCAGCGGTTCCCCAACGTATTGGCACAGGCGTTGATAAGCCAGTTCGAAATCCACCGCGATATCGGGATGCCACGTTCTGGCGAGGAAAGGATAAAAGGGCCAGTTCACGGCGCGCCACGTGCTGTCCGCCGTGGCCACTTCCATGTAAAACAGCCTGTGGGGCACGTTGTTGACGTCGGGCAAGAGCAGCACCTGCCCATCCAGCGCGTCCTTGAATTGCATGGCCCGGTACATCCGGTCAACCGGATGTCGCGCAGTGATGAGCACGACATCCAGGCCGCAGTGGAAACTCACCTCGTAGATCGCCTTGATGAGCGCCGGAGTGGTCATGCGGCCTTCGGCGCCATTGCAAACCG
The DNA here is from genome assembly GCA_016185075.1 of Aquabacterium sp. Lineage (GTDB taxonomy): Bacteria > Pseudomonadota > Gammaproteobacteria > Burkholderiales > Burkholderiaceae_C > Aquabacterium. The sequence goes on from JACPOH010000301.1 coordinate 12,094, forward strand.
TCAGACGCCGAGCCTCCAGCAAATGCCGGTGTTGGAACTGCGCTGGCAATGGGGTTTCATGCTCGATGCTCAGGGGGCGCGACACGTTGGTGACGAGCCGAATCGACCCCAGTAATTCGCCGGTTTGCTTGCTTTCCGCAATCAGCAACAAGGCGTCTTCTCGCAGGTCGTCTGGCTCGGCTTGTTCCAGCCGCTTGGCCATTTCAGGCAAATGGCGCCCATATGCACGAGAACGCAACTCCAGGATGCGATTCAAGTCCTCTTTCGGGTCGGCAATGCGAACCCGAAAAGGCAACTCCTCGCGTTTTTCAAAGGCAACGCCGTAAGGGTGGCTTATGCGTGCTGTCGGTTTAGGCATATCCAACACCCATCCACTTCAATAACTGCTGAACCGGTTCCGCCAATACAACACGGGCGGCTACACGGTGCCGCGACCAGAGACAAGACACTGACAGCCGGTGTCTTGAGGCTTGCTCAGGCTGTGCGCCTGGGGCGCCAAACTGCGTCGCGGGTTAGTCGAAGCATGAAGGATTCACGTGAAAAAGGCCACCTCGCGAGAACCCGCAGACGTCTGCCCCCCTTATTCAGGTGTGGTAAGAAAGTGAAACAAATGCGACACGTTTAAAGCTCCGCCTCATGGGCGCAAGGCCTCGTGCAGGGCCACCATTTCCAGGGTCAACTTGTGACGTTGGTCCAGATGGATCATGGGCTTGGCCTGCTGATGCGATTCCTTGATCTTCACAGATGCGCTCAGATACGGCTGCATCACGGGCAGGCCTTCGTCGATGAGTTCCTGGACCAGTTTTTGCGGCAGGGATGCACGCGGCTGGAACTGGTTGACCACGATGCCGGACACCTTCAGGTCCTCGTTGTGGTCGGCTTGAATTTCGCGCACGTTGTCCAGCAGGTTGTAGAGCGCGCGGCGCGAGAAATCGTCGCAGTCGAAGGGGATGAGGCAGCCTTGCGCGGCGATCAGGGCCGAGCGCGTGTAGAAGTTCAGCGCGGGTGGCGTGTCGATGTAGATGCGGTCGAACTCGTCGGCCAGATCAGCCAGGGCGTCGCGCAGCTTGTAGATCTTGTAGCGCGACTCCAGCTTGGCGTGCAGCTCGTCCAGGCTGGGGTGCGAGGGCATCAAGCGAAGGTTCTCCCAGGGCGTTTCGACCGTGTATTCATCGGCGCGTTTGGGGCGTGCGCTGAACTTCAGGGTCTGGTCGAAGAACTCCGCTGCGCTGACATCGGCGTCCTCTTGCGGGCCGCCGAGCAGGTAGTGCGTGGAGGTGCCCTGAGGGTCCAGATCCACGACCAGGGTGCGCATGCCCTGGCTGGCGCTGATGGCCGCGAGGTTGCAGGTGATGGTGGACTTACCGACGCCACCCTTCTGGTTGAACACGACATAGCGCATGGCTGGGGACCTTCCTTGGACGCGTTGATGATGGCGGCACGCATGCCGCCTTGGCGTCTATTGTGCACCGCAACAATGCTGATTGGCGTCGGGCCCCGATGCGATCAATGGCGTCGGGTGGTGCGCTGGCTGCCTTCGTCGATTTGCTTGACTTCCAGCAACACCGGCTGGTGATGCCCCGTGCTGTCGGCGAACACCACGGTGCCTTCGACATGGTGCAGTTTGTCGGACGAGCGAGGCAGCTTGTCATCCGACAAGAGCTGCACGGTGTGGATGCGCCGCGGGCGCGGTGTCATGTTGACATCGTCGGGCAGCATCACGCACAGCGGCTTGCGCAACTGGAGGATGACAGCGGTTTCCTTCTTGCCGCGGGGTGCGCTCCAGGCATCGCTGGATGCACTGGCGCGCCGTTGCCGATGGATCTCGCCTGAGACGGCCACCGGGTCACGTTCGTAGACGCACTGTTCGGTTCGCTCGGCGTGGGCCTGAGCAGCGAACAGGTTGATCAGCAGGCAGGCAGCCCACGAAGCTGCGGCAGTGGCGTGAGGCCTCACGGCGCGACTCCTCTTGTTGAATGGTGAGCATTCAAGTCTAGGAGCCACCGACCGTGAGGGCACTCCCCAGTGAAGGGGTGGTGTGGCGGATCAGCGACCGGCTTCAGGCAACTCGATCTTGACTTCGAGCACCTCGAGGTTGTCCTGACGCTCCATGGACACCTTGATGTCGTCCGGATTGATGGACACGTACTTCGAGATGACCGCGACCAGTTCGCGCTGCAGATCGGGCAGGTAGTTGGGGCTGGGGTTGCGACCCGTGCGCTCGTGCGCCAGGATGAGTTGCAGCCGCTCCTTGGCCACCGTGGCCGTCTGCTTCTTTTCGCCGAGGAAGAAGGACAGGAATCCCATGGTCTTACTTGCCTCCGAACAGGCGCTTGAAGAAGCCGGGCTTTTCTGCTTCGATGAAGCGCAGCGGTTTGTCCTGGCCCAGGAAGCGGTCGATCACGTCCGAATAGGCCTCGGCCACATCGGTGCCCTTCATGTGGATCGCGGGGATGCCCTGGTTGGAGGCGTTGAGCACGGTCTCCGACTCGGGGATCACGCCGATCAGCTTGACGCGCAGGATCTCGTGCACGTCGTCCAGCGACAGCATCTGGCCGCCTTCTACCCGGTTGGGGTTGTAGCGCGTGATCAGCAGGTGCTCCTTGATCGGCTCGGCACCCTCTTGCGCACGCTTGGTCTTGCTGTTGAGCATGCCCAGGATGCGGTCGGAGTCGCGCACCGAGGAGACCTCGGGGTTGGTCACCACGATGGCCTCGTCGGCAAAGTGCATGGCCATCAGCGCGCCGGTTTCGATGCCGGCGGGTGAGTCACACACGATGTACTCGAAGCCCATCTCGGCCAGATCCTGCAGCACCTTCTCGACGCCTTCTTGCGTCAGGGCTTCCTTGTCGCGCGTCTGCGAGGCAGCCAGCACGTACAGGTTCTCGCACTGCTTGTCCTTGATCAGGGCCTGGTTGAGGTTGGCCTCGCCGTGGATCACGTTGATGAGGTCATAGACCACGCGGCGTTCGCAGCCCATGATCAGGTCGAGGTTGCGCAGGCCGACGTCGAAGTCGATCACTGCTGTCTTGTGGCCGCGAAGGGCCAGGCCGGAAGCGAAGCTGGCGCTGGTGGTCGTCTTGCCGACGCCCCCTTTGCCGGAGGTCACCACGATGATCTTGGCCATGGATGGCGGTCCTTTCAGAGGTCAGTCTGTTTCAAATGTCGATGGGATCGAAAACCAGGCGCTCGCCGTCAAGCCGGATCTGAGCCGGTTTGCCCTTGATGTTGGCGGGCAGCGGGTTTTCGGTGGTGCGGTAGGTGCCCGCGATGGAGAGCAACTCGGGCTCCATGCAGGTCGAGAAAATGCGGGCTTGCGTGTTGCCTTTGGCGCCGGCAATGGCCTTGCCGCGCAGGGGCGCATACACGTGGATGTTGCCGTCGGCGATGACCTCGGCGCCGTGGTTGACCACGGCCATGACGATGAGGTCGCCACCCTTGGCGTAGATCTGCTGGCCGGAGCGCAGAGGCTTGTCGATGACCATAGTGACGGCCGACACCGGCACTTCCACGCGCACCTCGACGGGCACTTCGCGCACGACTTCCTTGATGACTTCCTGCACGACGGTTTCGACACGGGCGGGGGCCGCGTGGCTGTCCGGGGCTTCGCCCAGGCCGGCCTCTTGTGCGGCAGCCGTTTGCTTGACGGTGCCGCCGCGCACGGCCACAGGCTTGAGCTTGAAGCGGGTCAGCAGCGCGATCAGCGCGTCGAAGTTGATGGTGGCGTCCAGGCTGGCCAGGTGGGTGAGATCAATGACCACCGGGTCATTGTTGAAGAAGTCCGGTGTGTCGCCGAAGCGTTCTGCCATGGCTTGACCCAGGGCCTGGATGTTGCCCGTCTTGAGCAGGAAGGCTTCCAGGGTGAGCGAGGCGCTCTTGAGGTCGAACAGGGCGGAGGCGTTCGCGGGTGATGCGGCGGACATGGACGACAGGCGCTGAGAAAATCCGATTTTAAGGCAAGGTGACGCGCCTCCTCGCCGGGCGCGACAGTGTTTTCCTGGGGCATGCTGGCGGCGGGTCATACTGTCAAGGGTTGTTCAAGAACGAAGGGCGCGCGCGCGTGGATTTGATTTTGTCGTCGCAGCAGATGGGTTTGGCGGTGGCCCTGGGCGCGGGTTTGCTCATTGGCCTGGACCGTGAACGCCGCAAGGGAACGGGGCCACAGCGCCGCGCCGCCGGTCTGCGCACCTTCATGGCCGCCGCACTGGCGGGCGCGATGGCGCAGATTCTTTCCGATGTCCTGGCAGCGGTTGCGCTGGCGGGCGTGGCCTTGTTGGCGGCCTTGTCCTATGTGCGCAGCCATTCGAACGATCCGGGCATGACGACCGAGGTGGCGCTGGTGGCCACAGCCTTGATCGGCATGCTGGCCGTGCCGCATCCCGCCCTGGCGGCGGGGTGCGCCGTGATGCTGGCTGGCGTGCTGGCCGCCAAGGACCGTTTGCACCGCTTCGCCACAGAATGGCTCACACAGGACGAGTTGCACGATGGGCTGTTGTTATCGGCCCTGGCGCTGGTTTTGTTGCCCTTGTTGCCGGCCACTGGCGTGAGCTGGCTGGGGCAGATGTCACCCAGGCAGATCCTGATGCTGGTCATCATGATCCTGTTGATGCAGGCCGCAGGCCATGTGGCGCGGCGCCTTCTTGGCAACCGGGCGGGGCTGGCCTTGTCGGGGCTGCTGGGGGGCTTCGTGTCGAGCACTGCCACCATCAGCGCGATGGGCGCGCTGGTGCGCGAAGGCAGGGCGCCGCTGCGCCTGTGCTGGTGCGCGGCCGTGATGTCGATGGTGGCCACCTGGGTGCAGATGTGGCTGATGGCGCTGGTCATCGCGCCAAAGGTGGCGGTGCAACTGGGGATGTTCCTGGGGTGGGGTGCCATGGTGCCTTTGGCGCTGGGGGCGCTGTTGTGGCTCAAGGCTGATGCAACGCCATCCGGCGTGGTGACGAGCGACGGCGGTGCCGTGTTGCGCTTGCGCGAAGCCTTGATTGTTTCGGCGCTGTTGGTGGGCGGTGCGCTGCTGGTGACGCTGGCTCAGCGTCAGGGGGTTGGCGGTTTGATGATGGGCACCGCGATCGCGGCCTTTGCCGATGCGCAGGCGCCCATGGCCAGTTTGATGTCCCTTTTCGGGGCTGGGCACCTGAGCGCGCCCAATTTGCGCATGGGCCTGCTGGTGGCGCTCAGTGTGAACGGCGTGACGCGTTCGGCCGCGGCCTTTGTGGCCGGTGGCGCGCGTTTTGGCTGGGGCGTGACGCTGGCACTGGCCCTCAACCTGGTGGTGGTCTGGGGGTATGCGCTGTGGGTGGCCTGATGGGCTCAGGCTGCGTGACGCTCAGCAGACCCTTGGTCATGCGGGCGCTGTTGCCCGCCAGACGGCTCAAGGGCCAGCCGATGGTGAAGGCGTCTTCACCTATGTGGTAGTCATTGTTGACTGCATCAAGCTCAAGCGTCATGTCACAGCGCCTTGACTGGCTGCCAGGCGAGCTTGCGCAGGCTTTCGGCTACCTGCTCGCGGCCCTCTCTTGAGGGAGTGATATCGCGCCGCGTATTCCATAGACTGCCTGCCCATTAAACCAACAGGAGGAATGTCGTGACTTACGTGTCAGCCAGGAAGAGAAGCAGCAAGTCCTTGGATGTGCTCTACACCGATGATGCTGGGAAAGTATTCGTGCGTCACGGTGGCTCGCGCGCCTGGCGTAACAACAATCCCGGCAACCTCCGGAAATCGACCTTTGCAACGGAGCAAGGCGCCATTGGCGAAGCCGGTGGGTTTGCTGTTTTTCCTGACTATCAGACGGGCAGGCAGGCGCTCAAAGCCTTGTTGAAAACAGAGACCTACAAAACGCTGACCATCGAGGATGCGGTCAAGCGCTACGCACCACCCAAAGAGAACGCCACGCATGCCTATGCCAGGAACCTGAAGAAGCTCACTGGCCTGGAGGGCACGACCAAACTGGGTGACTTGAAAGACTTGCAGCTCGATGCCGTGGTCAGCGCGATCGAGAAGCTGGAAGGCACCATGGCAGGGACCGAGACGCCATTGATCAAGATCGTGGGCGCCATCTCGGAACATGGGCGGATCGTCGCTTATGAGCTTGACGATGG
>JACPOH010000358.1 GCA_016185075.1 Aquabacterium sp.
CTTGTAGCAGTCGGTGTTGCCGATGCCGGCCACGGCCGGGTCGATCTCGTAGCCGCTGGGCGTGCTCACGTGCACCGTGAAGCCCAGGATCTCGGCAGCCTGCAGCCAGGTATTGGCCATGTTGTTGCCGTCACCCACCCAGGCCACGACCTTGCCCTTGATCGAGCCGCGGTGCTCGATGTAGGTGAAGATGTCGGCCAGAATCTGGCAGGGGTGGTACTCGTTGGTCAGACCGTTGATGACCGGTACGCGCGAGTTGGCTGCGAACTTCACCAGCTTGGCCTGTTCGTAGGTGCGGATCATCACGATGTCGACCATGCGCGAGATCACCTTGGCGCTGTCCTCGATCGGCTCGCTGCGGCCCAGCTGGCTGCCGTCGGTGGTCAGGTGCACCACCGAGCCGCCCATCTGGTACATGCCGGCCTCGAAGCTCACGCGCGTGCGGGTGCTGGCCTTCTCGAAAATCATGGCCAGGGTGCGGTCCACCAGGGGGGTGTACTTCTCGTAGTTCTTGAAGCGCTTCTTGATGATGGCGGCGCGCTCGAACAGGTAGGCGTACTCCTGCTCGCGAAGGTCCTTGAACTGCAGATAGTGTTTGATGAGACTCATACCGGGCTTCATGCGAATTCGGATATCGGTTCAAGCAGCGCTTGTTTCAGAGAGGAAAGCCTTGACCAGCGGCACGAGGATGGCCACGATTTCATCGGCTTCTTCGGCGGTGATGATCAGGGCCGGCAGCAGGCGGATGACCTTGTCAGCGGTGATGCTGAGCAGCAGGCCAGCGTCCACGGCGCGCTGCAGCAGGACGCCACATGGGCGATCCAGCTCGATGCCGATCATCAGGCCCTGGCCGCGGATCTCGGTCACGCCCTTGAGCTCGCCCAGTTCACGCACGAGCGCGTCGCGCAGGTGCTTGCCCAGTCGGTCGGCATGCGCGAGCAGTTGCTCCTCTTCCATGATCTTGATGGTTTCCACACCGGCGCGCATGGCCAGCGGGTTGCCACCAAACGTGGTGCCGTGGTTGCCGGGCTGCAGCACCTTGGCGGCCTTGGGGCCGCAGACCACCGCGCCGATGGGCACGCCCGAGCCCAGGCCCTTGGCCAGCGGCATCACGTCGGGCTGGATGCCAGCCCACTGGTGCGCGAACCACTTGCCGGTGCGGCCCATGCCGCATTGCACCTCGTCAAGCATGAGCAGCCAGCCTTGCTTGTCGCACAGGGCACGCACGGCCTGCAGGTATTCGGCTCGGGCCGGGTTGATGCCGCCTTCTCCCTGGATGACCTCGAGGAAGACGGCTGTCACGTTGGGCCTGGTGCGCGCGACTTCTTCCAGTGCTTCGATGTCGTTGAGCGGCACGCGCACGAAACCCTCCAGCAGCGGCTCGAAGCCGGCATGCACCTTGGGGTTGCCGGTGGCCGACAGCGTGGC